>DASYCL010000447.1:0-9551 GCA_036500245.1 Polyangiaceae bacterium
CTTTTCTCCGCTAGACACGGAGATCTCGCCGCCGAGCTCGGCCACGAGATCGTGGCAAATTGCGAGACCGAGCCCAGTGCCGACTCCGGCCGGCTTGGTGGTGTAGAACGGGTCAAAAATGCGCGGAAGCTCCGTGCGCGGGATACCGACGCCAGTATCGGTCACTTCGATTACCGCGGAACCGCCGACATTTGCCGTACTCAGCCGAATTTCGTTGGTCATTGGGTCGCCCTCGATCGCCTGCGCCGCGTTGACGATCAAATTGAGAAAGATCTGACCGAGGCGCGCTTCATCTCCGCTGACACGCGAAATCCCGGAGTAGGCTTTGACGAGCCGCGCGCGATGGCGAATTTCGTTCCAAGCAACGCGCACGGTCAAATCGAGCACGGCCTCGACGTCTGCGGACTCGGCATGCGCGCTCGTGCGCGACAAATCCATCAAATCTCGCACGATGTGGCGCATGCGTTCGGCGCCGTGCCGCGCGTTGTCGAGCGCCGAGAGCGCGCCGAGCACGAGCGTTTGCTCTTCACTCGCGTCCGCACGGATCAGCGCTTTCAAATCTGCGAGCTCGCGCAAGCCGATGTCGAGACTGCCGAGCACATACGCGAGCGGATTGTTGATTTCATGCGCGACCCCGGCCGTCAGCGCGCCGAGCGACGCCATGCGTTCGACTATTGCTCGCTTCGCGTCGAGCTCGCGCACGTCACGCTCGAGCGCTGTGGCATCGATTGCCAATTTGGACTTGCGCCCTCGGGGACGCTGCGCCGGCTCGAATGGATCGGATGCGAATTTCATGGCCCCTCAACCAAGAATCGGGCGCAAGGCTCGCACATTTTCGCGCGCTTTTCGACGCAAAGCGCGAGCGCGCCGCGACCCCGCGCACGGTTCGCGCAAAAGACTGAGCATTCGCCTCGTTCCCTCGCTGAAAGCCTCGGACCGGCTTGACGACGCGAGGCGTGCGGCACACGCTCTCCGGCGGTTGCCGGGAGCGCTGCGCGCCTTTTTCTCTCGCAGCCGGCCGCCGTGAGCGAAAAACGTGACCGCCAAAGCAGACGCAAAAAAGATCGCGAAACCGCAGAAGCCTCGCCGAGCGCGGGACAAGCACGAATCTCCGGCCGAGGACAGTAACAGCGAGGTCAGCCCCGAAGGCGAGGACGAGGACTCCGAGCCAGCGCGCGGCGCGAATGACGACAACGAGCCCGAAGTCTTCGAAGCCGAAGCTGAGTTGGTCGACGACTCCGAGCACGACGACGAAGACGAGCGCGAGGCGAGCGACGACGAGCATTCGGACGATACCGAAGCCGAGGCCAAGGCCGAGCCCGGCCTCGCGCGCGTCGACGCGCTGCAAGCTTACATGCGCGAAGTTCAGCGTCACCCGCTGCTCTCCGCCGACGAAGAACACAAGCTCGCGGTCGAGTACACGAAAGGTCAGAGCGCGGACGTCGCAGCGCGACTCGTCACCGCCAACCTGCGCTTGGTCGTGAAGATCGCCTACGAGTACCGGCGCGCGTACCGCAACATGATGGACCTCGTGCAAGAGGGGAACATCGGCTTGATGCAAGCCGTGAAGCGCTACGATCCGTATCGCGGCGTGAAGCTCTCGAGCTATGCGGCGTGGTGGATCCGCGCGTACATGCTGCGCTTCATTTTGAACAACTGGCGTTTGGTCAAAGTCGGCACCACGCAAGCGCAGCGCAAGTTGTTCTTCAACTTGAACAAGGAAAAAGCGCGGCTCACCGCCATGGGCATCGAGCCGAGTCACGCCGAAATCGCCAAGCGCTTGAACGTGACCGAGTCCGAAGTCAGCGAGATGGATCGCAGGCTCGCGCGCGCGGACGCCTCACTCGACGCGACCGTGAACGAAGGCGACGGTCGCTCAACCACACGGCTCGAATTGATGCCTGCGGACAACGCGACCCCCGATCAAATCGCCGAAGGCAGCGAGCTCTCGGCCCTCTTGCAGGGCGAGCTCGAGACGTTTCGAAAGACGCTCAGCGGCAAAGACATCGAGATATTCGACAAGCGCATCGTCGCGGACGAGCCGCTCACGTTGCAGGAGCTGGGCGACAACTTCGGCGTCTCGCGCGAACGCGTGCGCCAGCTCGAAGCGCGTCTGATGGGCAAATTGCGCGAACATTTGCGCAGTACGCTCGGAGACGCGGTCGGCGTCGGCAGCCCGAGCTGAGCGAGCGGCGTGGCCGGCAAGCTCTATCTCGTCGGCACTCCGATCGGCAATTTGGGCGATATCACGCTTCGCGCGCTCGAAACGCTGAAGCAGACGCGGCACATCGCCGCCGAAGATACGCGACGCACGCGCCAATTGCTCACGCACTTCGCGATTCACGAGCGCACGCTGCATGCGCTCGACGCAAACGCTAGTCTACGCAAAGTCGAAGAGCTCGCCGATTTGCTGGAAGCCGGCGAAGACATCGCGCTCGTCACCGACGCCGGCATGCCGTCAGTGAGCGATCCGGGCATGGCTCTCGTCGAGCGAGCGCACGCGCGCCGCATCGTCGTCTGTCCGATCCCCGGACCAAGCGCGCTCACCGCGGCGATCGCCGTCTCGGGTTTGGTCGCGCAGAGTTTTTTATTTTTGGGATTTCTGCCGCGCTCGGGTCGAAAACGAAAAGACGCGCTCGCGCGCATTGCGAAGAGCCAAGATCCGGTCGTGATCTTCGAATCACCGCAACGCATGGCGGACACGCTCAGCGAGCTCAGCACCGCGATACCCGAACGCGCCACGACGTTATGCCGAGAAATCACTAAATTACACGAGGAAATCGCGCCATCGACGCTCAGCGAGCTCGCTGCACGCGAAGCCGAATGGCGCGGCGAAATCACGCTCGTGATCGCCGGCGCGGCCGCCGAAAGCGACGAACCGGTCGACCGCGATGCGATCCAAGCGCGCATCGCCGCGCTGCTCGCCGCAGGCAAAACGGTGAAGAGCATCGTCACCGAGCTCTCGGACGAATGCGCATTGCCGCGGCGCGAGCTCTACAGCCTCGCGCAGCGTCTCGCAGATTTAACCCCAAATAAGACTTGATGAGCTTCGCGGTCTGTCACGCATCACAACTGTGAAGTTTTTTGCCCTGCGCGAGCACAGCGCTTGGCCGCTCGCGCGTCGAGCAGCGCGACTGACGCCTGTTCACCCCTTCGGGTGTCACGAAGCGCGGCGGTCAGTTTTAACGTGGCCGCCTCTCTTTCCCCCCGTCGGGGATCGCGAAGCGCGTCGAAAACCGTGATCAGCCCGGCGAATCAGCTGCTCCGTTTTATTTCCGGGCAGGCGAGCCCGGGCCCTTCGCGCGCGCTCTGGCGCGAACAAAGAAAGAAAAAGAGAAGGGAGATCCGATAGCCAATCTTCTAACTTCTGTAAGCTTCGCGCCCACGCCCCTGCACCGGAATATTCTGCGCGGGAAGCACCTCATGCTGCAGCGCGTACATGCAGGCGGCGGCTTCGTCGATTTTGCGCGTGAATGCGAGCGAACCTTTGAGGATTGGCGTCAGCGCGGCGCGATCTTGCGTGCGCGCGGGGCCATATTCATGCTCGACGATCAGCGCGGTGTTCTTCACGTCGAGCGGCAAGAGTTCGCGCGCGGCGAGTTGATGATCGAGCCAATCGACGCTGCGGTTTTGCAAATACGCGAGCGGGTCGTGGCGCGCAGTGCCCGGCAGCTCGTGTTCGGCGAATACGGTTTGCTTTTTCCACGCGTTCAATTGGTCGGCGGGATTCGTTGACGGCGCGCCGTTCAGCCAATCGCCGCGCTCGACGGTCTGTCCGCCGTAACCCCAGGCCGAGATGCCCTTCGCGTCGATGACCTGACCTTTGACGTGGAAGCCGTCGATCAAAAAGGCGTAGCCCGAATCCTTCAGATATTGAAACAGCGAGCGCGTGTCTTGGCCCATCAAGATCGCGTGCGAAGGATCGTAATGAATGCGAAATTGGGCGCCTACGCCGTGCGTTTCGCACAAGCGATGAAGCGCAATCCAGGTGCCCGGCGTGTACGCGATGTTATTGTGAAAGTTGTCCTTCGTGGTCCAGCCCGGCATCGGACATTGCTCGACACGGAACACGAGTCCGCGCGCTTTGGCTTCTTTCAAGAGCGGCACGAAGACGTCGACGAACGCGGACAAATTTTGATCCATGCTCTTCGTTTGATCGCGACCGACGAAGCCGCACACCGCGGGCACGCCAAGCAAGACCGCGGCGTCGAACACTCGGAGCATGAAGTCCTTCTTCTTTAGGCGAATGCTCGCATCCTCGTGCAGCATGTTGTCGAAGTAAGCGAGGTCGGCAAGCTTCACCCAAGAGTCGCGCAGCGCGACTTCGACGCGATCGCGGCGCTTCGCCGTGAACGGCTCGCGCAGATCGAGCGTGTTCGCGACCGGATCCAGCAGTGCCTCGACGGGCACGTCGGCCACGCTCGGGTGCAGTGCCGCGGAAAGCTGAATGCAATCGGCGCCGATCTCGCGCGCGAAGTAGAGCCAATCTTCGATCGCACGATCGGGATCGGCATCGCGCACGTCGCGCGGCGTGAGCTCTTGCAGCGCGGCAGTGAGTACGCCGAGTTTCATGAACTGGGGTTCGAAGCTGTAGATCGTCATCGCGGCCTCCGACGGGCACGAATTCCGGCCCGATCAGACTACCTTAGCCGCTCTCGGCCGGCTCCCAACTCGCCCCGACTAACGCGCTCGCGAATTTGACGGACCGAGAATTTCGCAGGCTCCGATGGCGAAGCCCACAAAATTCTCGGTCCTTTACCGTAGTCCGCTCGCGCGTTTGGACCAACTCTCAACCAGCGCAACTGCGTTGCGCTTATGCTAAGACCCGGCCCGTGTTCGAAGCGCTGACCAAAGGCTTTCGGGAAGCTCAAAATCGCCTCGCCGGCCTCACCGAGCTGAACGAGAAAAACGTCCAAGCCGCGCTCAAGGAAGTGCGCTTGTCTTTGCTCGAGGCGGACGTCGAGCTCGGCGTGGTGAAGCGTTTCCTCGCGACCGTCGAAGAGAAAGCGCTCGGCCAAACCGTGCAAACGCGCGTACGCCACAGCGGAGAGACACACCGCGTCTCCGCTGGCGATCAGTTCGTGCGCATCTGTCACGAAGAGCTCGTGAGGATGATGGACCACGAAGGCGAACCGCTCGAGTTCGCGTCCTCGGGTCCGACCGGCGTGATGATGGTGGGCCTGCAAGGCTCGGGCAAAACGACGACCACGGCGAAGCTCGCGCGCTGGTTCGAAAAGCAAGGCAAAGCGCCGCTGCTCGTCGCGGCCGACATGCAGCGCCCGGCAGCCGTCGAGCAATTGAAGGTGCTCGGCGAGCAACTCTCGCTGCCGGTGTTCAACATCGCAGGCGCGACGCCGCTCGCGATCTGCGAAGCCGCGCGCGAAGAAGCCAAGAAGCTGAAGCGAGACGTCATCATCTACGACACCGCGGGACGTCTGGCGATCGACGAAGATTTGATGCAAGAGCTTTCGGCGATCAAAGCCGCGGTCGAGCCCGACAATATCTTGCTCGTGATCGACGCGATGATCGGCCAAGACTCCGTGAAAACGGCGCGCGGCTTCAACGATCGCCTGAGCGTGACCGGCGTGATCTTGACCAAGCTCGACGGCGACGCGCGCGGCGGCGCCGCGCTCAGCGTCAAAGAGGTGACCGGCGCGCCCATCGTGTTCATGGGCATGGGCGAGACGAGCGACAAGCTCGAACCGTTTCGCGCCGAAGGCATGGCGAGCCGCGTGCTCGGTATGGGTGACGTCGTCGGCCTGATGCAGGACTTCGAAGACGTCATCGATCAGAAGAAAGCCGAAGCCGACGCGGCCCGCATGATGCAGGGCCAATTCACGCTCGAAGATTTTTTGAATCAGGTGCGCACGATCCAAAAGATGGGATCGCTCAAAGATCTGATGGAAAAAATCCCGGGCCTCGGCGGCATGATGCCGCCCGGCGCCGCGGCGAACTTGGACGACAAAGAGCTCGTGCGGATCGAAGCCATGATCCAATCGATGACTCGACAAGAGCGCGACGATCCGAACGTGCTCGTGCGCGAGCCGTCGCGCGTGCAGCGCATCGCCAAAGGTTCGGCGCAGCCGCCAGAAGGCGTGAACGAGCTCGTGCAGCGCTTCTTGTTCATGCGCCAAATGATGGGCGGCATGGGTCAAGATCCGGGTTTGCTCGGCCGCATTCCGGGCATGGGCGGCCTCAACATGGCGCGCAACATGCGCCGCGCGATGAAGAGCGGCAAATTCCAAGACGCGATGCAGAACATGGGCGGCGCGGGCGGCATGCCCGGCATGGGCGGGGGTTTTCCCGGCATGCCCGGCATGGGCGGTTTCCCGGGCATGGGCATGCCCGGCATGGGCGACAACTCGTCGAAGATGCGCGTGCTCTCCAAGGGCGAGAAGAACGCGCGCAAGAATCAACGAAAGCGCGAACGAGACGCGCGCAAAAAGAGCAAGGGCAAAAAATGAAGCGCTTGAAATTGGGACGCAACGTGACGCGGGGTTTGATCTGCGCTGCGCTCGCCTGCGCGAGCCTGGGTTGTCAGCAGAGCGCGCCGCAAGCCGACGCGGAAGCAGCGCTCGATCCCGCGCTCTCGCAATACGTGCTCTCGGAGTTGCCGAGCGACGTGCCGAATCGCACGTACATCGACTTCGGCGGCAAGGTTGCTCTCGTCGGTTACGCGATCGAGCCGACGGGAGTCGCGGCGCCGGGTTCGCACGTGAAGCTCACGTTGTACTGGCAATCGCTCGGTAAGCTCGGTCCGGGTTGGGGTTTGTTCACGCACCTCGTGATTCCGCGTAAACCGCACCGCTTGCTGGATAGCGCGGGCCCGCTGCGCAAATCGGTGGCGAATGCCGGCGGCGGCGAGCGTCAAGCGCTCGGGCCGAGCGCGTGGGAAGTGGGCAAGGTCTACGTCGACCCGCTCGAATTCGACATCCCGCCGGACGTGCGCGTGCCCGAGCTCACGATCGTGGCGGGCGTTTGGCATGATGCTTTGCGCGTGATCAAAGACGGTGAACAAGAAGATCCGAAGCTTGCTTTGCCGGGGTTGCGCTTGCCGGTGTTGAGCGGCGCGGTGGACGACATGGAGCGTGCGATCGTCATGCACATCGAGACTGGCATCCCGGCGCAAGCTCCGCCCACGGTGCCCTCCGCAGGCATCAAGGCGCCGACGATGAATGCCGCCGCCAGGGTTCAAGCGCAACACGGAGCGAATGTCGCGCGCTGATGGTTCGCGCTCCGCTCTCGTACTCGTGTTCGCCGCGTGCGCGCTCTGCATCGCGTGCGTCGGCAGTTCGAGCGACTCGCACGACAGCAAAGCGGCGAGCGAACGGCTCAAACATTTCGTGCTCAGCGCCCCGCCGAGCGACGTCGGGCAAACCGTGGGCGCGGACTTCGAAGGTAAGGTCAAGCTGCTCGGCGCGCGCGTCGAGCCGGCCGGCAGCGTGCGCCCCGGCGAGCGGATCAAGCTCGTCATGTATTGGCAAGCCGAAAAACAGCTCGATTCGGGCTGGAGCCTGTTCACGCACGTGATCGATGGCGCCGGCGAGCGCTTGCTCAACGTCGACAATGTCGGCCCGCTGCGTGAAGTGCGCGGCAGCACCCAGGCCCTGCCGCCGAGCGATTGGCAGCCGGGCAAGGTCTACATCGACGAGCAAATGTTCACTTTGCCGAACACGGTGCGCACCGACAAAATCCAAATCACGACCGGCATTTGGAAAGGCGATCAGCGGCTCAAAGTCGTGGCCGGCCCGCACGACTCATCCAACCGCGCGATCGTTGCGACGCTGTCCGTGAACGGACACGCCGCGCCCGCGAACAAACCGATCCCGACGCTGAATGCCGAGAAGCTCGATCCGGGCGCGAAGATCAAGCTCGACGGCAAACTCGACGAACCCGCGTGGCAAACCGCGGCCAGCACCGGTCCACTCATCGACGTGCGCAGCGGCGCGCCGAACACGGCCTTTCCCGTCAACGGCGACGTGAAAGTGATGTGGAACGACGAAGGCATCTACGTCGGCTTTTCGATCGCAGACACCGACATCATCGGCGGCTTCAAAAAGGGCGACAAAGACCCGCATTTGTGGACCAAAGATACGGTCGAAATGATGGTCGACCCCGACGGCGACGGCGACAACAAGGACTACTACGAGATCCAGATCAATCCGCAGAACCTCGTCTTCGACTCACAGTTCGACGACTACAACCAGCCGAAGACCGAGCCCAACGGCCCGTACGGCCACCAAGAGTGGTCCGCCAATTTGAAGAGCGCGGTTTCGCTCGACGGCACCGTCGACAAGAGCGACGACGAAGACCGCGGCTACACAATCGAAGCGTTGATTCCGTGGAAGTCGTTCGGCAAAGCGGCGAAGCTGCCGCCCGAGCCAGGCTCGTCGTGGCGCATCAATTTCTACGCCATGAAGAACAACGGCGGCGTTTCGTGGTCGCCGATCTTGGGCCAAGGCAATTTCCACAAAGCGTCGCGCTTTGGGCGCGTGGTTTGGATGCAAAAGGGCGCGGCAGCGCCGGCGAGTAGCGCGAGCGCGAGCGCGCATTGAGTTTGTTCTGATTTGTGGCGCGTTTCATTGCGCTTTGCCCCTCGCACTACCAGCTGCGCGACGGGCGCCTGTTGACCCCTTCGGCTGTCACGAAGCGCGTCGGTCAGTTTTAACGTGGCCGCCCTTTCTCGCGAGACCGTGATCAGCCCGGCGAATCTGTAGCTTTGATTTATTTCCGCGCAGCCGGTCCCAGCCCTTCGCGCGCGCTCTGGCGCGAAAGAGGAGAAAGACGAGAAAGACAGAGAGAGAGCGCTCAGAAGCTCCTAGAACTTATATTTCCGGTGTGCGGCGCCTTGGGCATCCGCGCAGCGCGCGATTTGCGGCTCGGCCTCTTTGAGCGACGCGGTCGCGGCCGCGAGCACATCGACCACTTCGCCGTCTGCGCCGCCGTCGGCGAGGAGCGATTTCGCCGTGGCGGTTTGCTCGAGCCCGCTCAAATGCTTGGCATAGCCCGACTCGCAGATTTTTTTCAGCTCGCACAAATCCGGCGTTTCGCAGCTCGTCTTTTGCAGAGCCGTGAAGAGCTCGCGTTTCTGCGCGTTTGGCGCTTCGCGCAATAGATCAATCGCGCGGCTCAATGTGCCCGCTTCGGCCTTTTCCGCCGCGGAAGGCCCGAATGAACAGGCACAAAACAAGACCGCGGCGAAGCTCGCCGCGGTCTTACGAAGATTCGCCTTCACGAACCGAAGATCAATCCACGACTTTCGGCGGCGGACCCATTTGAATGCGCTCGCCGATGTACGAGCCAATCAACGTGAACAAGACACCGAGCGCCGACATCAAGACGTACATGAACGCCGGCATGGTCTTCACCGTCTGATTGGCCTGCAACAAAAACGCTGTCGGAATCGCGACCAAGAACACGGCGACCATCGGCTCGATGAAGGTTTTACCGGGCGAGACCAAGCCGATCAGCATGCCACCCAAAAACCAAACCGGGATCGACACGAGCATGCCAGCCGAGCCCTCGAAGTCGAACGCCGGCACGACCATCGG
>DASYCL010000448.1:0-2718 GCA_036500245.1 Polyangiaceae bacterium
CCGAACGGTGAGGCCGGCGCATCGCCGCTGTCACCGAACTGCGCTGAGTTGAGCACGTGCTGTCCGAATCTCGCTGCAATCCCTGACTTGCAGGAGTCCTGCGAATTCGCGGTCATGGTGAACGAGGACCTGGTGTGCGCCGCCGACTACGCAAACGACGATTGCGCGGACCCAACGCGCCTCCTGCGGGCCGATCCATGTATCATGGGGCTGGAAGGAAAATGCGTCGTTCAGTTCGCCGTGCCCGTCAACGAAAAAACGGGCGTGGATGAAGCTTGCCTGAATATGGGTGGAATGGTGGCCGAGGCCTGCCCAACAACTAACGTACTCGGCTGTTGCAAGGTTCCGACTGTCGCGGAAACCTGTTTCTACACAAACGCTTCGAGCCCGATGACAGCTGACGGCTGCATGCAGGCCGGTGGGATGTGGCTGTCGATGCCGGATTGATCGGCGTCCATGGGTGAGCGCTCACTACTGATCGACCCCCTATGATGCTGCCAAGCCACGCGCAGGTTCCTTCACGACTAACTCAGCCGAGAGCCCCAAAACGCGGTAGCACGCCAGAGCACCAGACCGGCAAATCTGACACTCGCGCGCTCGCGCCATCGGGCGATTTGGGGCTCTTTGGCACAGCGCGGTCCCGGGAACCTGCGGATCTCGATGATTTCCCCGCGCGAAGCCGTGGCACGCTTGGTGCTAATTCCCGCCGCACGATGTTGCACGATGCAACCCAGGTGAACTCGCCAAGTAACGGGGCTGTGCCGGTCGCGGCCGAAAATCAGAAACCTTATGTCGTCGGCATCGGGGCTTCTGCGGGCGGGCTTGAAGCGTTGGAGCATTTCTTCGACAACGTGCCGCGCGAGACCGGCATGGCCTTCGTGGTGATTCAGCACCTCTCGCCCGACTTCAAGAGTTTGATGGACGAGATCCTCGCGCGCCGCACTTCGCTTCCGATCAGTCTGGTCGAGGACGCGATGGTGGTCGAGCCGGACCACGTGTATCTGATCCCGCCGAAAAAAGAGATGATCATTTCGGACGGACGACTGCTGTTGAGCGAACGCGATCGCGATCAAGAGCTGACTTTGCCGATTGACGTGTTTTTCCGCTCGCTCGCGCAAGATTGCGGGCCGCGTGCGATCGCCGTCGTGCTTTCCGGGGGTGGCAGCGATGGGTCGCGCGGCATTCGCGATGTGCACGAAGCCGGCGGTCTCGTGATCGTGCAGGACGTGGAGAGCGCTCAATTCGACGGCATGCCGAAGACGGCGCGCGAAGCCGGCGTTGCAGATTATGTGCTGCCGCCGCGCGACATGCCCGGCGCGTTGATCGAGCATGTCAGCCGCGCTGGCCAGCCCGCAGAGGAGAGCATCAGCGCAGAACGCGGGATGCAGGCCGTGTATCGCATGCTGGAGCGCGAATTCGGCATCGATTTCACGCACTACAAGCCGAGTACGATCACTCGTCGAATCGAGCGGCGGCTACAGCTCGCTCGCGTGGACGATATCGACGAATACGTCGCGAAATTGCAGAAAGAGCGCGCCGAACTCGACGTGCTGTACCGCGATCTCCTGATCGGAGTGACGCGGTTTTTTCGCAACGAGGAAGCCTTCGACGTGCTCGAACGCGAGGTGTTGCCCGAGCTCTTGAAGGGCTCGCTGGATACGCCGTTCCGCGTCTGGGTGGCGGGCTGCGCGACAGGCGAGGAGGTGTATTCGCTCGCCATTTTGCTGCATGAGCTCACGGCCCAGAGCGGGCGCAGCTTCAAGATTTTCGCGACCGACGTGCATCAAGGCTCGCTCGATATCGCGACCCGCGCGCTCTACGACGAAGAAGCCGTGGTCAATGTTTCTCCCGAGCGCTTGAAGCGTTACTTCTTGCCGCGTGGGCGAACTTACCAAGTGGTGCCGGATCTACGACAGACGGTGGTGTTCGCGCACCACAATGTGGTGAAGGACGCGCCGTTCACGCGAGTCGATCTGGTCAGCTGCCGCAACATGCTGATTTACTTGCAGCCGGCCGCGCAGGAGAAAGTGCTGAGCCGGTTCCATTTCGCGCTGAACCGCGGCGGCGTGATGTTCCTCGGTCCGAGTGAGAGCCTCGGTCACTTAGATCACGATTTCGAAACGATCCACAAACAATGGCGAATTTATCGCAAATATAGCGATTCGCGCGTGCCTGTCGATCGCAAGCCGGCGCACCCGCCGCGCGTGAGCTCGGTGCGCAGTGTGGTTCCTTCGGCTGGCTCCGGTGCGCCGAATTCGAGCGGACTCGGCCCCGCTCGCTACTCGGTGAGTCAGCTCCTCGGCACTTACGATGCTCTGCTCGATGAGCTCATGCCACCGAGTCTGTTGCTGGACGATCGCGGTGAGCTGGTGCACTCCTTCGGCGGCGCGGCGCGCTTTCTCAAGTTGCGAGACGGCCGGCAAGGGCTCGACGCGCTCGAGTTGGTCGACTCGGAGCTTCGCATGGTGCTGATCGGCGGGCTACAGCGTGTGCTCAACGATCCGACGACGATCGTCTTCAAAGGCGTGCAGATCGACGGCGAATCGTACAAGGTGAGCGTGCGCCGGGTGCAGAGCAAGAAAGGCCCCGCGACGCATGTGCTCGTCACGTTCGACGGCTTGAACGATGGCGCTTCGCGCCAGACGCCGCCCCCTGAAAGCGAAATCGACCTGCGCCAGGTGCCGCGCGAGCAATTGGGCGCGCTCGAAGCCGAGCTCA
>DASYCL010000449.1:0-7311 GCA_036500245.1 Polyangiaceae bacterium
AACAGCAGAGCCGCTTCTTCGGCGGTGAGCGCGAGCACTTCACCGATCGAACGACCGAGGTATTTGATTTCGAGCGTCTGCGGTTCGAAGCGCATGCCGTTGCAAGTCGGGCATGGCGTCACGACGTCTGGCAAGAAGCTCATCTCGTGCGTGATCACGCCTTGGCCTTCGCAGGTCGTGCATTGGCCGCCGCCCTTACTGTTGAAGGAGAAGCGCTGCGCGGCAAAGCCCGCGATTTTGGCTTCATTCGTGCTCGCGAACAGCCGGCGAATTTCGTCCCAAATGCCGAGGAACGTCGCGGGCACCGAGCGCGGTGTGCGGCCGATCGGCGATTGATCGACCGCGATCGCGCGCTCGAGGCCCTGATACCCTTTGAGCGATTTGAATTTGCCCGGCGCTTCCGCGACGAGTCCGAGCTTCTGACGGAGCGCAGGCAAGAGCACGTGACGCACGAGCGTGCTCTTGCCCGAACCACTCACGCCCGCGACGACGGTGAACGCGCCGAGTGGGATCGAAAGCTCGACGTCTTTCAAATTGTTTTGGGTTGCGCCGGTCAAGACGAGCCTCGGTGCTTTGTCGTCGATCGGATTCGGAGCGCGCAAGAGCGGCGCAGCCGCGAGCGCGCGCCCGGTCGGGGATTCGGCGACACGCAAGACTTGCTTCGGCGTGCCTTCGGCCATCACGCGGCCGCCGCGCGAGCCACCGCCCGGCCCGAGATCGATCAAGTGATCGGCGGCGCGGATCGTTTCCGCGTCGTGCTCGACGACCACGACGGTCGAACCGAGGTTCACCAGGTTCTTCAAGTTTTGCAACAGGCGACCGGTGTCACGCGGGTGAAGTCCGATCGTCGGTTCGTCGAGCACGTAGAGCGCGCCCGTGAGCCCTGCGCCGAGCTGCGCGGCGAGGCGCAAACGCTGCATTTCTCCGCCGGAAAGCGTGTGCGCGGCGCGATCGAGCGAGAGATAGCCGAGGCCCACGTCGCGCAAAAAATCGAGCCGGCGCGCCAGCTCCGAGACGATCGGGTTCGCGATCGGCAATTCGTCCGCGCTGAACGCGAGCTTCTTCACGCGCTCGGTCGCGCTGTCGATGGAACGCGCCGAGAGCTCGTGATAGCGCTCGCCCTCGACGCGCACGGCGCGCGGAATCGGCGACAAGCGCGCGCCGCCGCAATCCGGGCATACTTCAGGCTCGGGTTCGACTTCTTCTTTCTTTTTTCGTCCGCGCTTCGGCTTCTCTTCGACGATCACGCCGTTGCCGTCGCACGTCTCACAGCGACCTTGCTTCGTCGCAAATGAGAACCAGCGCGGATCGAGCTCCGGCACCGAGAAGCCACACGCGGGGCAGGCGCTGAGGGTTGAAAGCAACGTCTCTTTGCCGTTCACGCGGAGCTTCACCGCGCCGTTGCCCCAACGCAGAGCGCGCGCGAAATCTTCGTCCGTGATCGATTTGGGCTCGACGCCGCTCACGATCACGAGATCGATCGTGTGCTCTTGCGTGCGCACGAGTCGCGGCGGGTCGTCGGTCGAGACAAGTTTGCCGTCCGCGTAGGCTTCGGCAATCCCTTCGCGCGCGGCAGCGGAGAAAATGTCTAAATACGTGCCTTTTCGCGCTTGCACGACGGGCGCCAGCAAGATGGCTTTGCCGCGCGCGGCGCGCACCGTCTTCAAAATCGCGGCCGGCGTGGTGCGCGAAATCGGCGTGTCGTGCGTCGGGCAATGCGCGATGCCGAGCTTCGCGTACAATAGGCGCAAATAGTGCGCGACCTCGGTCACGGTCGCGACCGTCGATTTTCCGCCGGCGCGTGCGGTGCGCTGCTCGAGCGCGATGCTCGGCGGCACGCCGGTCACCGAGTCCACGTCCGGACGCGGCATGGTCGGCAAAAATTGGCGCGCGTACGGCGTCAGCGTCTCGAGAAAGCGACGCTGACCTTCGGCAAACACGACGTCGAACGCGATCGAGCTTTTCCCCGAACCGCTCGGTCCAGTGATCACCGTCAGCGAACCGTGCGGAATGCTCACGCTCACGTCGTGCAAGTTGTGTTCGCGCGCGCGTGTGACGACGAGCGCGGCAATGTGCTTGGCGCTGCCGTTCGTTTTGCCGTTCGCTTTGCGGACGTCGCGCTTTGGCTTTGCTTGGCTTTTTTTTTGGGGGTCGCGCGAGGCGAAGTGTTCGGCGAGTGCCCGAGCCGTGCGCGACTCAGCCGATTTCGCGACCTCGCGTGGCGATCCGCTCGCCACCACGAGCCCGCCCGACGAACCCGCGTCGGGCCCCAAATCCAGCAGAAAATCGGCGTGCGCGATCACGTCGAGGTCGTGCTCCACCACGATCACGCTGCCGCCACTGTCGACGATCAAATCGAGCGCAGAGAGGACGTGCCGCACTTCGTCCGCGTGGAGGCCCGCGCTCGGCTCATCCAGCACGAACAGCGCACCTTGATGCTTTTCACCGAGAGCGCGCGCGAGCTTCAAGCGCTGCGCTTCGCCGCCGGAGAGCGTGGACAAGGGCTGCCCGAGCCGCACATAGCCGAGCCCGAGTTTTTGCACCGGACCGAGCGCGCGCTGCACACCGATTTCCTTCGCGAAGTGCGCCAGGGCCCCATCGATCGTCATTTCGAGCGTGTCCGCGATGCTCACACCGCGGCGCGACACCGCGAGCACACTGTCTTTGAAACGCTTGCCGCGACACGCAGGGCAAACCAAACGAACGTCCGCTAAGAACTGCATCTCGACGGTCTCGAAGCCTTCACCCGAACACGCCTCGCAGCGCCCGCCGTCGACATTGAACGAAAAATCAGACGCGCTGAGCCCGAGCGCGACCGCTTCGGGTTCTTTGGCGTAGAGCGCGCGGACCACATCCCAGGCTTTGGTGTACGTCGCCGCATTGCCGCGCGAAGTGCGACCGAGCGGCGACTGGTCGACCAGCGTGATCGATTTGACGGCTGAAATACCGTCGATCGACGCACACGCGCCCGGTACTTCGACGTCGAAATCGCCCAATTTTCGTGCCACCGCTCGGTACACGATGTCGACCGCGAGCGTGCTCTTTCCCGAGCCGCTCGGGCCGGTGACTGCACACAACACGCCGAGCGGCAACTGTGCGTCGATGCCGCGCAGATTGTTCGCGCTCGCGCCGTTGACTTCGATGAAGCCACGCGGCTTCCGCACTCTGCGTTCGACGCTGGGCAACGCGCCGAGCGCGCGTCCCGTCGCGGTCGCGGAAGAAGTGAACGCGCTCGGCGGCGCGTCTTTGACAATGCTGCCCCCTTCACTGCCCGCGCCGGGACCGAGCTCGACCACGCGATCCGCGCCGCGGATCACGGCCGGATCGTGTTCGACGACGAGCACGGTGTTGTCGCGCTGAGCGAGCTCGCGCAAAATCTCGTTGAGCGGCGCGACATCCGTCGGGTGCAGCCCAACCGTCGGTTCATCCAACACGAAGAGCGCGCCGCAAAGTGACGTGCCGAGCGCTGCCGTGAGCGTCACGCGCTGCGCCTCGCCGCCCGACAGAGTCCGCGCTTGGCGATCCAAGGTCAAATACCCAAGACCCACGCGATCCAGATATCCCAAGCGATTTTCCAGCTCTTTTCGCGCGAGCTCGCCCTGCGCGCTGTGCGTTTTCAAGAGCGACACTTGGCGCTTCGCCTCGCGGATTTCGAAACCGTGGAAATCCGCGAGGCTCACGCCCGCCACGCGATAGCCGAGCGCGGTCGGATTCAAGCGCTTGCCCTCGCAAGCGCGGCATTGATCGTACGAGCGATAGCGCGCGAGCAAAACGCGCACGTGCATCTTGTAGGTTTTGGTTTCGAGCCACTTGAACCAACCGACCACGCCTGGGAAATCTCCTTTTTCCCAACCGCCGTCGCCTTCGAGCACGATCTTCTTCTGCGCGGCAGTGAGCGACTTCCACGGCTTGTCCGTCGGGACGCCGTGACGGCGGCACAGCTTCGCGACTTCGGCGCGCTCCCACTTCGTCGAAGCACCACGCCACGGCCGCACCGCGCCCTTTTCGACGCTACGCGAGTCGTCCGGAATCACTTTTGCGAGATCGATGCCGAGCGTGCGCCCGAAACCGCGACACTCGGGGCACGCGCCGAGCGGCGATTCGTACGAAAATAAGCCAGGCCGCGCGGGCAACAGCACGACGCCGCACTCGGGACACGAGAGCCCGCGTTTCAGCTGAATTCGGCTGTCTTCCGCGTGAACGTGCGCGACGCCACCAGAGCGCAACCAAGCCGCTTCGATGCCTTGCGCGAGCCGTTTTTCGTCTTTGCCGCTGCCCACGCGATCGACGATGACCTCGAGCGCGCCGCTCTTCAGCGCGAGTGAGGGCTTCACGGAGTCGAGATCTTCGGTTTTGCCGCCGAGCCAGAGCCGGCGATAGCCGTCGCGCAACAACCCTTCGCGCACTTCGAGATAAGCTTCGGTGCCCGGCACGCGCACCGGATACGTGACGACACCGCGCGCGCCGCCGAGACTCTGCGCAGCCGCACGCGCCGCGCTCACCACGTCGAGCTCGCGCGCTTCGAAGCCGTGATCGGGACAGACGGGTCGCGCTTCGCGCAAGAACAACGCCGCGAGGTACGGCTCCAAGTCGGCCATCGTCGCGATCGTCGAGCGTGAACTCTTGATCGGCGCGCGGCGATCCACGGCGATGCCTGCCGGGATCGGCTCGAGCCGTTTCATCGGCGGCCGTTCGAGTCGCTCGAGGAATTGCCGCGCATACGGGCTGAAGCTCTCGACGAAGCGGCGCTGGCCTTCGGCGTACAGCGTGTCCATCGCGAGGCTGCTTTTGCCCGCGCCGGACACGCCGGTGATCGCGACCACTTCACCTGGAACGAGCTCGAGATCCAGGTTTTTGAGGTTGTGGGTTTGTGCGCCCTCGAGTCGCGTGGGAAGCATTCGGGGGACCAAGTGTGGGGCAGAACCTGCGTTCTGCCAGCACTGAGAAATCGAAAGGTCGCGCGAGCAGAACCGAACGAAGGACCGAGAATTTTGTCGGCTTCGCCCGTCGGAGTCGGCAAAATTCTCGGTCCGTTCAAGCTGGCGAGCGCGATATCTTGCCAGTGTCGCGTCAGGTAATGTCACGTTGGCCGACAATTTTCCGGCGCGCATGCCGGAAGTTGCGACTTTCCGCGCGCACGGCATAGTGCACGCCCCCAAGGTGGCTTCCCCGAAGAAACCAGAGAGCGGCGATCGGCTCGTTTCGAAGAATCGCCGCGCGTCGTTCGATTACGACATCTCCGAGACGATCGAAGCCGGTCTCGTCCTGATGGGCAGCGAAGTGCGCGCGCTGCGCGAAGGCCCGGCCAACCTCGGCGAAGCGTGGGTCGAGCTCGATCGGCGCGGCGAAGGGTGGGTCAAGGGCATGCGCATCGCGCACTTGAAGCACGCCGCCTTCGGCCACGAAGAAGTGCGCACCCGCAAGCTACTCTTGCACAAAGAGCAAATCGAGCGGCTCCGCAGCAGCGTCGAGCGCGACGGCATGACCATCGTGGTCACGAAGTGTTACTTCAAAAACAACCGCGCCAAAGTCGAGATTGCGCTCGCGCGCGGCAAGAAACAGCACGACAAGCGCCAAACCTTGCGCGAAAAAGACTCGCTGAAAGAAGCGCGCGCCGCGATGCAACGAGGCCGCAAGGGATGAGCGAATCGCTACACATCGCGCTCAGGCTCGAAAGCGGCGGCCCGGCGGCGATCGTCGAAAACAGCGGCGACCACGTGACCGTGCGCTCGAGCAAAGCGTCGCCACCCGGCTCGACCCTCGCGCTCGAACACGAAGGCCTCGCGCTGCAAGTCAAAGTGCGCGGCTGCAAACGCGTGGACGACAGCGAAACGCCGTTTCGCATCGAAGGCCGCTTCGTGAGCCTGACGCGCGCCGGCCGCGAGCAACTCTTCGGCGCCGGCGAGAGCCCGTAGCTTTTATTGTTTCTGACCGCTCAGCGCGCGCCCCAGGGCTGTTTTGGCCCCGCGCACGCACGGCGTTTGGCCGCCCGCGCTTCTGGATGCGCGACGGGCGCCTGTCGCGCTGGAGCGCGAAAAGAGAGGTGAAGACGAGAACGAGATGCGATGGACATTTCGTACTTTATTTTGGTTCAGCAGTTTTCGACGCGTCGCGCACTGGTAGCCCTCATCTGGGCGTAAACACCACGCCCAGATCGAACGAGAGCCAAGCGCCCCGCAAGCGATCGGCTGCGCCGGAGAGCGGCTCGAACGGCATTTCGCGGAGCACGAGTCCAGCCGCGCCGCCGACGCTGAGCCGTAAATTGCGCGTCAGCCGCGGCTCGATACGCAGGACGGCCGCGGCGCGCGCCGACCAAGTTTCGCTTTGATCGACAATTGCGTCGACGCCGCGAACTCGCTCGAAGCGCACCCACGCCGCAGCGAGATCGAGCCCGAGATCCAAGTCGAGCACTTCGGAAAGCGGCAAGCGCGCGCTCGGCGCGAGCGACAATTCGAGCCACTCGGCCCGCGACGAATCCGGCGCGCTGCCGCCGAGCCAGGCGAGCCCGCCGTCAATCCGCGCGCGCGGCGCGACGTTGTACTCGGCGAGCAGGCGCGGGCCGAACATCAGCGCCGAGAAGCCGCCGATGCTCGCCGCTTCGAAGCTCGGGCGGAGCGCGAGCGGGCCGTCGAGTGTGCGGCGCGCTTCGCGTTCGCGCAGCGCTTTGCGACGCGCTTCCTCGAGGCGATCGTGCTCGGCCTGCATTTGTCGTCTTCGCTGCAAGCGGCGCGCTAGTTCGGCAGCAGCGAGCGCGACGCGACGCGCGCCGAGTTGGCCCGCGGCGCGCGTGCTTGAAACCGTGCGCGCGCCCAGGAATTCGCCGCGTTCCCACAGCTCGATGCGCAAATCTGGGCCGACTTCGACGACGCGGAAAAACAGCGCCGAGCGCTGGCGTTTACTCGAGTCGAGCCGCGCTACGTTCACGTCCGCGAGCTCGAGTGCGATCAAGCGGCGCGTCGCGCGGGCGTCGATCAGCGTTTCTGCGCCGTCACCGATTTCGACTGCGACCGGCGCATCGAGTGCGCGGCTCGGACGCGCGAAGAGGAACAGCGCCGCGAACGCGCCCAACCCCCCCCAAAATTTCCAGGAACGATCAGTGCGCTTCGTCGCTCGGCGCGGGAGCTGGGCTTTGCGCGGGCGGCGCGGATTGCGCTTCGTCGCTGTCGTCTTCGGAGTCGTCGTGGTTGGGTTCGGGCTTTGCGCTCGCGCCGGCGTCTTTACCGCGCGCGTCGAGCGCAGTTGCGGCTCTGCGGAACTCGCCGAGGCGGCGGCCATGGGGGAAGTCTCGCGCATAATCTTCCACCAGTTGCG
>DASYCL010000450.1:0-6619 GCA_036500245.1 Polyangiaceae bacterium
CGCTTGCTAGTGATCGAAGCCGATGGGTAATGTAGTCTGGGGGATTGAGCTGACAATTCGTCTTTAGGATGTTTTTGGGCCCTACGAGCGAATCAGCGCTCGGCCGATCGCGCTACAAGCGACGCGACTGGCGCCTGTTCGGTCAGTTCTCGTTACTCGCCTCTCGTTCGAAAACCGTGATCAGCCCCGCGAATCTTGAGCTTTGTTTTATTTCCGTGCAGCCGGCCTAAGCCCTTCGCACGGGTTCCGCGCGAAGGAAGAGAAAGATCCGATCAGCGGTTTACTACTCGTGCCGCTAGACCGGCACCGTGTGCTGCTGAACGTTGATCCCGAGCGCGGACGTCGTGATGATTGTGAAGTGCGCGTGGCCGCCACCCGGCGCTTCGCCCACTGAACCCACATTGACGATGCGCACGTCTGCCACCGAGCGATCGAACGGCACGTGGCTGCCACCGCAGGCGATCAGATCGCCTGGTTCGTCGCCGAGTAGCGCGATCAATTCTTCGTCGCTCATCTCGATGCTGAACGGCTCGCTCGGGTCGAGCGGCGATCCGTGCACGACGAGCAGCGTGTGGCCCGACTCGATCGGCAAGCTCGCGATCGGCGGCAGTTGGCCGATACGCGTGACGATGATCTCGCCTAGCTCGTGCTGCACCTGACGTAAGCGCTCGATGCGATTGCGCTCGACCTCGCTAGTTGCACTGAGTTTGTTCGGGTCGACTTGCGAAAGCGCGCGATCGCCCACACCTTGCACGCACAGCGCGCGGTGATGCACGAGGGTCTTCCAAACCGCGAGCGGCGCTGGTCCCGGAAAGCACAAATCACCACAGGCGATGAGCTGGTCAAAGCCCAAGCTGTCTGCCTCTTTGATCACCGCGTCGAGCGCGGCTGCGTGTCCGTGGATATCCGAGACGCACAAAAAGCGCATGCCGCTCACTTCGTACGGTCAGGCGGGCGAAAGAACAAGAGGCTATGCTGGACGGCCCCGGCCCGCACCAGAAATTGCGCGCGAAATCCCCGTGAATCTCGGCGAAGAGCTCCAGAAACTGGCACTGTCGATCGACCCCGCGCGGGCTCCTTCGTTGCTTGCCGAGCGCAAGAAAGGCGACGGCGCTGCGCTCGGCGCGTTGCTCGCTGTGGCTTTTCCCCCGTTGACCCCGACGCAGCCATTCCAGCACGACGCACTCGACGCGCTGGCACAAACTGGTTTTCGCTCGCGCCGCCGCTTGCGTGATTTGCGACGCACCTTCCGCGCGGCGATCGAGTCCGCCGAAACTGCGGAACTCGGCCTGTGCAAGCTGCGTCGCTTGGTTTGGATCGAAAAAGCGCGCGTCGCGCTACGCGAGCTTTTGCCGGTGCGGCTCGGCGGCGCCAGCATCGAAGTCACCGCGCGCGAGCTGAGCGCGATCGCCGCGGCTGCATTCGACGCCGCGCTCGCCGAGGCCGAAGCGGTCACCGCCGAACGCTACGGTGCGCCGCTGCGCGCGGACGGCGAACGCTCAACGCTGGTCATGCTCGGCGTCGGAAAGCTCGGCGGCCGCGAGCTCAACGCCGGTTCGGATGTCGACGTGATTTTCGTTTACGACACGGACGAGGGCGAAAGCCGCGTTTCCTTGCACGAGCACTGGAGTCGCGTCGTACAACGCGCAGTCGCAACGGTCGGAAACCCGAGTCCCGAAGGCGTGATCTGGCGCGTCGATTTGCGCTTGCGACCCGAGGGCGCGAGCGGCCCCATCGTCAACTCGTTCGCGGCCACCGAGCGTTACTATGAAACGTGGGGCAGGCTGTGGGAGCGCGCCGCGCTCTTGCGCGCGCAGCCGAGCGCGGGTGATCTGGAGCTCGGGCGCATGCTCGGACGCGAAGTGCTGACGCCGTTCGTCTATCGCAGCGCGGTCGATCCGACGATCGCCTCGGCGCTGAGCGAGCTCGTCGAGCGCTCGCGCCGCGAGCTCAGCCCCGCACCCGAACGCGATTTGAAGCTCGGGCTCGGCGGCATTCGCGAAGCTGAATTCTTCGTGCAAACGCTGCAGCTGATCTGGGGTGGACGCGAACCAGCGCTGCGCGTACCGGGTACTTTGCCCGCGCTCGCGCGCCTCGGAAGCCAGGGATTCGTGAGCGATCGCGAAGCGCGCTCGGTCGCCGAAGCGTACGTTTTGCTGCGCCGAGTCGAGCATCGCATTCAGTGGGCGAGCGGCGTGCAAACGCACCTTTTGCCGACCGACGCGGACGAGCTTGGCCGCTTGTCTCGTAGTCTCGGCTTTCGCGACGAAGCAGGCTTACTCGAAGAGCTCACGCGCGCACGAGCCAGCGTGCACGAAACTTTCCAGGCGCTGACCCAGTCTTCCACGCCACGCCGCGCGCGACCCATCCTCGCGAGCGAGCTCGACGGCGACGATCCCGAGCTCGGCCGCGCCGCCCAGCTCCACTTCCAGAGCGCCGACATGGGCGAACACATCGCCGCGCTCGCGGGCCGCCCCGACGGCTTACTCGGTGTGCTCACGCGCGAGCGCCGCCCCGAGCTCACCGAGGGGGTGATCGATGCGCTCGGTAGCTCCGCGGACCCGGAGCAAGCCGCGCGGTATTTGCGGGCGTTTTTCGGCAAATTCATGGCGCCGGGTGCCTACGTGAACGCGCTCGCGGACGATCCGCGCGCGCTCAAGCGGCTGATCAGCGCGTTCGGTGCGAGCGCCTTCATCGGCGATGCCGTCGCGAGCAGGCCCGAGCTCGCCGATGTGATTTTGTTTGGGGGGGGCGCAGTGAGCAATCCGCACGCCGCGGTCACGGCCGAGATCGACAATGCCGAGGACACGCTCGACATCGATGCCGACGCAGAAGAACGCGAACAAGCATTCGTCGGCGCGCTCAGAGCGGCCAAGCGCCGCGTCACGGTCGAAGTCGCAGTCGCCGATCTCGCGGGCACCGTCGGCATGCGCGATGCAACGCGCATCTTGTCGGACTTGGCCGAAGAAATCTTGAGCCGCACCGTGCGCCATGTTTTCGGCGAAGCGCCTGGCTTCGCCGTGCTCGCGCTCGGCAAGCTCGGTGGCCGCGATCTTGGCTACGGCTCGGATTTGGACGTAATTTTCACGTTTTTGCCGAGCGCGGCGCCAGATCCGCAAGACGCGACACACTACTTCGTGCGCGGCGCTCAGCGCGTGATCCGCTTGCTCACCGAGGCACACGCGGCCGGCCCTGGCTACGAGCTCGACACGCGGCTCAGGCCATCCGGCTCGCACGGCTTGCTCGTCACGTCGCTCGAGTCGTTCGCGCGCTATCACGGCCAATCGCTGGACGGCCCAGCACAAGAGCCAGGACCGACCGTGCTGTCATCGGGCGCGGCCTGGGAACGTCAAACCTTGCTCCGCGCGCGCGGCGTAGTCGGCGATCCCGAGCTCGTGCGCCGTTCGCTCGACGTCGCTTGGCGCGCGGCGTATGGCGGCGGCGCGCCGCCCGCGAGCGAGCTGCACCATTTCCGCGCCCGCATGGAGCGCGAGCTCGCGCGCGAACGCGAAGGCCGCTACGATCTCAAGACCGGACGCGGCGGCCTACTCGACATCGAATTCGCGGTGCAGTGGTTGCAGCTGAAAAACGGTGCGGATCCGCGCGTGCGCACGCCGGATGTCGGGCTCGCACTAGAGCGGCTTCATGCGCTCGGCTACCTCGACGAGCGCGCGTTCGAAGTCTTCGACGAGGGCTATCGCTTCCTGCGCCAGCTCGAGCAACGCTTGGTCGTGCGCACGGGGCAAAACACGTCGGTGATTCGCACTGGCGGCGAGGCACTCGCGCACCTCGCGCGACGCATGGGTTTTCAAGACGGACAGGGCACGCGCGCGAGCGCGAAGCTGCTCGCCCGCTACAAAGACGTGACCGAAAACGTGCGCGCGAACTACGAGCGCGTGCTCGGACTAAAACCGAGCATCGCGCGTCAGTGAGCGTCTTCGGGCGCAGCGGAAGCGGCGCTGACGGCGGGAGGCGCGTTCTCCTCGCGCTTGACCAAACCGACGACGATGCGCGACTTCGAGCCGTCCAGGCGGAGCTTGCGCGTCCAATAGCCGTCTCGGCGCACCTCGGCAGAAACCGTATGGCCTTCTGGCACTTTGACAGTGACCGGCATGGCGCCGAGATCTTTGTCGCCAACCACGACGTGAGCATCGAGCGGGAAGAGCACGAGCGCGACGTCGCGCGTTTTTTCCTTTTCCGCGTCGGCCTTGCTCGAGTCCGGCGCGGCCGAAACAGGCGCCGGCGCCGGCAGAGCGCTTGCCGACGCGCTCGGCGCGAGCGCGGTTTCGTGAAGCTTGAAACCACCGTAGGCCGCGCCGACGAGCCCGGCCATGACGAGCACGGCCATGACCGCCGGGCTCTTGCTCTTTCGCTGAAAGAACTCGAGCTCTTCGCGATCGATTTGCGCCGTCATGGGCGCTGACGGCGCGGCGGTGAAGCTCGGCGGCGGCAACGGCGCACCCGCGCTCACGGCGTCGAGCTCTGCGACTAGCGCGGCCATGTTTGCAAAGCGCGCGCTCGGATCTTTTTCGAGACAGCGCAGCACGAGCTGCTCCAAGCGCGGCGAGATGCCTTTGACGTGCTTCGAGAGCCGCTCGGGCGCTTCGGTCGCGTGGCGCGTGAGCACGGCGATCGGGCTATCGCCGCGAAACGGGACGTCCCCGCAGGCCATTTCGTACAAGATCACGCCAAGCGCGTAGATGTCGGTCGCGGCCGAGGTTGGTTTGCCGAGCGCTTGCTCCGGCGCCATGTAGTTCGGGGTGCCGAACACCGCGCCCGCGTGCGTCAGATCACTTTGGTGCGCGCCGAACTTGGCAATCCCAAAATCCAAAATCTTCACGAAGTCTCGACTCTGCTCGCGCTCGACCAGGAATACGTTGTCCGGCTTCAAATCGCGATGAACGACGCCGGCCTCGTGCGCCGCGCCCAGCGCGACCGCCACTTGCCGCGCGATCTGCAAAATGCGCTCGAGCTCGATCGGCTTTTCACGGCGCAGCGCCTCGCTCAGTGTCTGCCCATCGAGAAACTCCATCACTTGATAGGCCGAACCATTCGGCAATTTGCCGAAGTCGAGCGTATCGACGATGTGCGCGTTGCCGATCGCGGTCGCCGCCGTCGCTTCCGCGGCGAAGCGCTGCGTCACTTCCGCATCTTCCACGAATTGCTGGCGCAGCACTTTCAGCGCGACGCGCTTACCGACCGCCAAGTGCCGCGCCACGTACACGATGCCCATCGAGCCGATGCCGGCCACGCTCTCGATGCGATAGCGCGCATCCACCATTTGGCCGACGAGCTCGTCGGCTTCGGCCATGGACGGCCTCGACGGCTCGTCTTCGAGTAGCGACGACTCCTCGGCGTTCGGCGGTGGCGGCACCGAGCCGTCGTCTTCCGCGACCAGCACCAAGCGGCGTGAAACCGGCGGCGCGAGCGGCGCTTCGGCATCGCTCAAGGTCGCGCGATTCTTTTCGCCGCTCGCGGGGGCGGCCTCGCTCGTGGCTGGGCTCGATTTGAGCCGCGTTTCCGTTTGATTCGGCAGCGGCTGGTTCGGGATTTGCCCCTTCGGGCTCTCCTCGCGATCGCTCATCCGAGGAGCTTCGCGGCTTCGATCGCGGCGTAGGTGAAGATGATGTCGGCGCCGGCGCGACGAAAGCCGAGCAAGGTTTCGAGCAGCGCTCGGTCGTAGTCGAGCCAGCCATTTTGCGCGGCGGCTTTGAGCATCGCGTATTCGCCGCTCACGTGGTAGGTCGCGACGGGCAGTGCGCTCGCTTCGCGCACGCGCCGGATCACGTCCAAATAGGGCAAACCCGGCTTCACCATCAACCAATCGGCGCCTTCGGCTTCGTCGAGGCGCACTTCGCGCAGCGCTTCCCGCACGTTCGCGGGATCCATTTGGTACGTCTTCTTGTCGCCAGAGCGCGGCGTGGAATCGAGCGCTTCACGGAATGGGCCGTAGAATGCGGAGGCGTACTTCACGCAATAGCTGCAAATCCCGACGTTCGAGTAGCCCGCGTCGTCGAGCGCGCGGCGGATCGCGCCGACGCGGCCGTCCATCATGTCGCTCGGCGCGACGATGTCCGCGCCGGCGCGCGCTTGGTTCACGGCCATTTGCGCGAGGATCGGCACGCTCTCGTCGTTGTCGATCCGGCCGTCGATCACAACGCCGTCGTGGCCGTCGGAAGAATACGGATCGAGCGCCACGTCCGTGATCACGAGCAGGTTCGGCAGCGCGGATTTCAGCGCGCGCACCGCGCGTTGCAAGAGCCCCGCGCCGTTCGCGCTTTCGGTGCCGCGCGCATCCTTCAATGAGTCGTCGAGCGCGGGGAACAGCGCTACGCCCGGTACGCCGAGAGAAAATGCTTGGCCCGCCGTTTCGACCAGCAAATCGATCGACAGCCGTGCTTGACCCGGCATCGATGAGATTGGAGTTTTTTTGGCTTCGCCCTCTTGCACGAACATCGGGTAGATGAGCTGCTCGGGGCCGAGGTGCGCCTCGCGCACGAGCCCGCGAATTGGCGCGTTTAGTCGGTTGCGGCGCGGACGGACGAGCATGACCGAATTACCTTACCACGCAGGCCATCAGCGCACGTGGCTTCACGCGCGGGGATCCTGTCCGCTATCA
>DASYCL010000451.1:0-15185 GCA_036500245.1 Polyangiaceae bacterium
GTGCTGACGTTGATCTGGCTGCCCTTTTTGCTGTTTGCGGCGCGTGAGTTCGGGCGTCCGCGGCCTCTCGAGGCGGAGCTTGCCGGTGATCGCGAGCGCGCGAGCGCCGCGCTCGAAAGAGTCGCGCTCGCGGTCGTGTGCGCGTTCGCGCTTTGGCACACGGCGCAAATCGCATGGCCGCTCGTGCGCGGCCCGATCGCAGCCGAAGACGTACGCCCGGAGCTGATCGCGCTTTTGTCGAGCACGCGGTTCGGCGTGCCGCTCACTGCGGCGGGTTACGTCTGCGGCGTGGCCGCGGCGTCATTCGTGGGCACGCGACTCGCAGTGCGGGCGCTCGCGCGCGGCAAATCTCGCGCATTTTCGCGCGGCCTCGTCGCGCTCGGCGTGCTCGCCTATTTGTTCGGCAGCTACGCCGTGATTCGCGACGCGAGCGGTGTGATTTTGCCCTAGCGCCTGAAGAAGCCTGGCCGAGCGAGCGAGCGAATTGTTGGGTCGTGCGCGAGCGTAGCGCTTGGCTACTCGCGCTCCGAGCGAGGCGAAGGGGACTTTTTTGGGGCCCTGCGCGAGCCTGGCGCTTGGCCACCCACGCGACTGGCCGCGCGACTGGCGCCTGTTCGGTCAGTTTAACGTGGCCGCCGCGAGTAACGAGAACTGACCGAACAGGCGCCCCTCGCCTCGCTCGACGCGCGAGCGGCCAAAGCGCTGAGCTCGCGCAGGGCCCAAAAATTCCCACTTGCCTCGCGAGCGGCCAAGCGCTGATTCGCGCGCAAGGCCAAAGAAGCGCTATAGAGCCGTGCCATGCCCCGTTGCTACTTGCTGACGCTGTCGAGCGGCTCGAGCCTGGATCAGCAATCCAACAACGTTTCGCTGTTCAACATCGTCGAGCAGCTGAATTTGCCGCGCAACGTCGAGCCGCCGCCTGGCGCGCTCTTGCCGCTCGAGATCCATGCTTATTTCCACTTGGATGCAAGCGAGCTGAATCAGCGCTTCGAAATGCGCTTCGCGCTGGTCGCGAGCAGCGGGCTCGAGACGCTCACCGACGCGCACGCGCACAAGTCACCGACCCTGCGCTATCGGACGCGCACGATGGGTCTACCAGTCCCGCCGATCGCGGACAGCTACCAGCTGCGCGTGGATTTACGCGCGGTCGGCAGCGAACAGTGGACGCGCGACGCGCTAGCCTGGCCGCTGATCGTCGCGCAAGCCGAAGCGCGGCCAGCGATCACGCACTGAACGCCGAGCGCGAACTCAGTTGCAGCCGCAGCTCGATTGCGACGTGGCAGCACAAGTGCCGAGCGAAAACACTTCTTGCAACGAGGGGCCCGCGAGCCCGCCGAATTGATCGATGATCGGGCGACACGTCGAGGCTTGATAGCAATTGAGGCCGGTGCAGTTGGTTTGCGCGACGCAAGCAAAAATCAGCGCGCAACCGATATCCGTAAAGCAGCCGTCGAGCTCCGAACCGCAGCTCTGGCACACGCACTTGTTGCATGCGGTCTGCGAAGCGCCGACGCACAGATCGACGATACCGCCGCTGCCGCCAGCGCCCGCGACACCGGTTCCGGCGACCGCACCGAAGCCGCCAGCGCCCACGCTGCCCGAGAAGCCGCCGGTGCCAAAACCACCGGTGCCAAAACCACCGGTGCCGAAGCTCCCGGCCGTCCCGAAGGAGCCGGCGAAGGACGACCCGGCCGTCCCAAAACCCGCCGTGCCGAACGTGCCACCTGTTGTAGTGAAGCTTCCCCCGAAGCCGCTCGAGCCGAACGTTCCGGCCGTTCCGGAGCCGCCGTGGCCCGCGCTCGGCCCGGTGCCTGCAACGCCGACAGCGCCGCCCGTGGCCGTCCCCGCGAAGCTCGTGCCGCCGCCGCCGTCCTCGAACAAAGTGTCGGTGCGCGCGCCGCAACCGAGGGCCGCGCCGAAACAAGCGACCACGAGCATGAAAGCGCCCCGACTAGCCATCGTTGACGAAAGGATACCGAGTTTCGCCGCCCGCGCCAGCGAGACTCGTTCTCGATATCGCTCGGGCAGTGCTAAAGAGCGCCGAGCCTCGCATGACCCACTCCGGTGACCGCATTCTGATCGACGCGCTCGACGTCGAATGCATCGTGGGGATTCGCCCCGCGGAGCGCGTACGCAAGCAGCACGTCCGCGTTCACCTCGATCTGGGCTTGGATTTGGCGCGGTCGGGCAAGAGTGGGCGCATTGCCCACACTGTCGACTATTCGCGCGTCGCCAGCGAAGTCACTGATTTGCTGCAGTTTCGCGCCTACAATTTGATCGAAGTCGCGACCGAAGAGATCGCAGCGAGCTTGCTCGCGCTGCATTCGGCGCTCGAACGCGTCACCTTGCGCGTCGAAAAGCCCGAAGCGTTGCGCGGCCGCGCGCGCTCGGCCGCGGTCGAAGTGACCCGCACGCGCGCGAGCTTCGCGACCACGCGTCGCGCGACGTCGTTCGGCGAGCTCGAGTCGATTCACGAGTGCGACGAAGCGCGGCTGTTCATCGCGCACATCGCCGCGGGCAAATCCTTCGCGCAGAGCGAAGCCAACGCGCGACGGCTCGAGTGGCTCGTGCACGGACACTTGTCGGACGGGGGTCAGGAGCTCGTGCCGCACCTCGCGCGCGTGCGCGAAACGGTCCGCGGCGCGTGTCTGTCGAACACGAGCCACGAAGATGCGGCGCTTTTTTGCTGCGAAACCACACTCACGTGAGACGTTAGCCCCGCAAGCTAACCCCCGATGATCACGCAATTTTCCGGGTTGCGCCGGGATTTTCACCGGTATTTCGCGGAAAAAAGGCTTGTTTACGGCAATCGAATCAGGGGATAACCCGTTCAGCGAGTGAGCCATTCGAGTAGTCGAAGCTTGCTCGGCAAGAGGGAGTTTCGATGTTACCCGCGAGTCCACTCAGTCAAAGGACCAACGACGATGCCGAGGCGCCGCCCGCGTCCGAACCGTCACGTCCGACCGAGCCGTGGCGCCATCCCGCGCCAGTGCGCGAGAAGCTTGCGACGCTCGACGAAACCGACTTCGACTTCCACGACACAATTCCAGCTCCACCGTGGCTCGAGGAGCCCGACGCGAGCGAAGAGCCAATCTTCCCGCGCCGCTGAGCCATCGATTCGCGTTCACGCACCGAGCGTGGTTCACGCGCGATCCTGGTTCGGTGTAGCGTGCCGCCGAGTGGAGGTAACGCCGTTGTCGACCCGCATCCCCGTGTCAGTTCGCGCTTTGTTCGTGGTTTTTTTGGGTTTGGTTGCCTTGTGCACGAGCTCCGTCGCGAGTGCCGCCGGCCGCGTCCAGTGGAAGAGCAAGAACTTCAAAGAGCGCAGCGATAAAGCCTGGAATCTCGAAGTCGCGATTTACCTGCCGAGCGCGCCGGACATTCCGCACGTGCCGATGAAGTTCGAGTTTCAGCCCGAGGTCTACTACGAGCGCGACGAAGTCGACGGCGACAAGATCGTCGAGCGCAAAGTGCCGCTAGAAAATCGCCAAGCCTTGATCGAAAGCGTGGACGTCGAATTCCTCGACAGCGGCACGGGCAAGATCGAGCCGCGCACGCGCTTCACGTTCAAGCTCACGCGCGCACACGGCTACGAAGCCGGCGAATACAAAGTTTCGATTCACGACGGCCGCAACGATCAAGCCGTCGGCGCGCCGGTCACGCTGGTCTTCGACGGCGAAAACGAAATCATCGATCGCCGCGCGATGGTCTTCACCGGCAACGACAAAAAGAAGAAGCCTGACGACACGAAGAAGGTGGACGACGACAAGCCCGCCGCAAGCGCCGACAAGAAATCGGACGACGACAAACCCGCGAGCGACAGCCCGGCTCCAGCCGCCGATTCCGACTCCGCCGCCAAGAGCGACGACAAACCCGCGGACGAACCCGGCACGATCAAGGAAAAACCCGGTGGTTGCGGTTGCGTCGTCGCGGGCGGCGAAAGCGGCAGTGCAGGCCTCGGCTTGACCTTGCTCGGGCTCTCGACCGTGCTCCTGCGCCGACGCAAGCGCGCGGTCTGATTCAAGCGGTTGCGAGTTTGACGCGCTCGGCGATGCGGGACACGCCGAGCGCAAACTCCGCCGGTTCGACGATCAAGCTCAGCACGAGTAGCGGACCGTCCATGAAATCGTAGAACCAGCCGGGTTGCGCGAGCACGCCGTCTGCTTCGAGCAGCGTGACGAGCCAGTTCGATTCGTCGTGCGTCGAGGGCAAGCGCACGCTCGCGTACCAGCCGCCTTCGAGGAACAGCGGCGTGGCCGCGCCGCCCGCGAGCTCGCGGCGAAGCACGGCGAAGTTCTGCTGAATGCGCTGGTTCAGCACGGCTTCGACCGGCGCCCGCGACGCCAAAATCTCGGGCAAAGCCAGCTGCACCGGCGTGTTCGGCGAGAGAAACGTATCGGCGATCAATTCGAGGCGACGAAACGCCTCGCCGAGTTCGCGTTCCGGGCCGCGCGCCGAAGTCCAGGCGAGCTTCAGCTGCGGCAACGCCGCTAGTTTCGACAAACCGCCGAGCGCGAACACCAACGCTTCGTCGGTTTCGAGCACCGAGTTCGCGCGCCGCGGATCGGGACCGAACGCGAACGAAGCAAAAACTTCATCCGAGATGATCGGCAGCCCGAAGCGCGCGAGCTCGACGAGCTCGGCGCGCTTCAAAAATGATCCGGTCGGATTGTTCGGGCTCACGACGACGATCGCGCGCGAGCGCGCGCTGACGGCGCGGCGCAACGAATCGAAATCGATGTGCCACGAGCCGTCGTAGCCGAGCACGTAGTTGACGACGCGAACATTTTCGAGCGCCGCGAGATGCTCGAACAAAGGGTAGCTCGGCCGCGGGATCAGAATCTCGTCGCCCGGATCGCAGAGCAGCTTGAACAAGAAGCTATAGGCTTCGCTCGTGCTCGCAGTGAGCAGAATGCGCTCGAGCGCGATGTCGAAACCTCGCGCGCGCTGCATGCGCTCGATCTCGGCGCGTGCGCTCGGCAAACCGAAGGCGTGCGGCTCGTAGTTCAAACTCTGCGGGCTCGCGAGTGCTCGGAGCAGGCGTTCGGAGTCGTACGGTAGCCGAGTGCGCGTCGGATTCGATTCGGTCAAATCGCAGATCGGAAGGCCTTTGGCGCGGCGCGCAGCGAGCGCGCGTGCGACGGCATTGAGCTCGGAGTCGTGCTCGGTTCGTCGCGAAAACGTCGTCATTGTTGGGCTCGATCCTAACTCAGAGTGCTAACCTTGACGCGATCCTCGAGCCTCGATCGAATCACGACGCAGGCTCCGCTCGAAAGGCTCACGATGACCCTCGACACCGAATGGCCGAACTTCGACGGCGTGCCCGACGACGACGCGCTCACCGGCGCGCGCCCGCGCGGCCAAAAACTCGCGCGCTACCTGTGGTGGGACGGCGAGATTCGCGAATCGGACTCGCTTAGCGTGCACTACTATGCCAATGCGCTGCACTACGGCACCGCGGTGTTCGAAGGCATTCGCGTCTACCCGACGCGCGAAGGCGCGGTGCTGGTGCGGCTTCGCGATCACATCGAGCGGTTGCTGTCGTCCGCTCGGCTCTACGGCATGAAAGTGCCGTTCAGCGCGGACGAGCTCACGCGCGGCGCGATCGAAGTCACGCGCCGCAACGGCACCCAAAACGGCTATCTGCGCCCGCTCGCCTACTTCGCCGAAGGGCCGATCGATTTGCGCCCGAAGAAAGAATGCCAAGTGCGCGCGTTCATCGCCGTGCGCGAGCTCGGTACTTTTTTGGGCCACGACGCGCTTCGGAACGGCGTCCGCGTGATGATCTCGAGCTGGCGCAAATTCCACCACACGATGCTGCCGACGATGGCGAAGGCGAGCGGGCACTACGCGAACAGCGTGCTCGCCGCGCACGAAGCCCTCGATCACGGCTTCGACGACGCAATCCTGCTCAATCAAGACGGCACGGTCGCCAGCGCCACGGGGCAAAACGTGTTCTTCGCCAAAGCCGGCATGCTGTTCACGAACGACGAAACTTCGTCGATCGTGCCCGGAATCACGCGCGATTGTATTTTGGATCTCGCGCGCGAGCACAACGTGCCGATCACGATCCGCGCGTTCACGCGCGAAGATTTGATGCGCGCGGACGAGGTATTTTTCACGGGCACCGCTGCGGAAGTCACACCCGTGCGCGAGCTCGACGGCACCGTGTTCGTGACCGGAAAAAGGACGCTGGGTGCGTTTTTTCAACGTGCATATCTACGCGCGGTCACGGGCAAAGACGAATCACGCGCCGACTGGCTGACGCGAGTCTAGCCGGGCTGTGCGCTTTGCTTTAGCATCGGAGTGATGTTCGATGCCCTTGCCCGAGACGAACGGCTCTTACTGCTCCGTTTCGTGTGCGCGTTTGCTTGGACCGATCTCGAGGTTCAAGAGGCCGAGCGCGCGTTCGTTCATCGCCTGATGGATCGTTTGCAGCTCAGCGTGGAAGATCGCGCCGAGGTCGAAACTTGGCTGCACGTCGCGCCCGCGCCAGGCTCGCTCGATCCGAAAGCGGTACCGGCAGCACACCGGCGCACCTTCGTCGAGGCCGTGCGCGCGATGATTACGTCGACGGCGATGTCGACACCGAAGAGCGCATGCAGTTCGAACGCCTGAAAGCGGCGCTGCTCGGTTGAACCGCGCTCAACGAGTCGCGACGTCGTGGCGCGGCGAGTCCGCCTTGCCGATTTCGACCAGCTCGCTGCGGTAAATCAGGGTTCCGTCACTGGCCGTGATGTCGCCCGAGACGTCACCCGGCACGCTGTCCGAGTGCGCGACGCTCAGTGTCGCGTCTTGCTCACCGACCTTAACTTTGTAGCTCTTGGTTTCGCAATCGAACTCGTTCGGCCCAACCGCGCAAGTCCCGTGCTCGGAAGCGAGCTCACCGTCGTTCGAATCCGCGCTGAAGCTCGTGCGATCGATCAGCTTTTCGTAAAGCGAGAGCGGAGCCTTGGTTTCTTTGCCGTTCACGTCGAGCCGGGAAACCCGCACGACCGAATCCGATTTCGGATCGAGCCGGACGCGAAGCTTCGTCGTGCTCGAGGGTTGCTGGAAGGTGTAGTCGATCACCCAGAGCCCGGCTTCTTGCGCGACGATTTCTTCCGTCAGCGTGAGCGGCGCTTTCTCGTAGCTCCCGCTAAAGCGGTGAACCGCGTAGTCGCCGACCTGACGCGGATCGCTGGGAGCAACTTCCGCTTGCTCGATGCTCGCAACCCGTGCGGCTTCGTTCGATTGGGACGGCGGCGCGGACGCTTCCGCGACTGGACTTGCCGCCGGATGGGCCGCCGTAAACAGACTGCAGGCGGGCGCGACGAAACCGAGAACCAGAACCATTGCTGCTCGTTTCATGGCCCTACCCGTTTCACGTTCCGGTCGCGCGGGCCAAGTTTACGTCCTCGCCGGGCGCGGAGCCGGATATAGTTGAGCGAGATGGATCGAGATCAGGTCAAGCTCAGCGACTTCAAGCGCGAGCAGCTGTTCGACGTGATCAACGAGGCCTGTGACAGCTCGGAAATTGCGGTCGTAGTCACGCTTTCAGACACGGATCCGCCGCGAAATTTGTTCCTGAACCGCGGCGCCCAAAAATTGCTCGGTTACACGGTCGAAGAATTCCAAGCGCTTTCGGCGTGGGATTGCATCGCTCCAGAGCAAGTGCCGCGACTCCGAGAGATGCAGGCGAGGCGCATGCGCGGCGAACCGGTGCCGCACCCGCTCGAGACGACGATCGTGAGCGGCTCGGGGCAACACATTGACGTCGAGGTGGCGCAGAGCCCAGCGCTGCTCGACGGCCACGCCGTCAACGTCGCGTTCCTGTTCGACATCAGCGCGCGCAAGCAAACCGAAGCGGCGCTGCGCCAATCCGAAGCGCGTTTCCGCACCCTGATCGACGGCGCGCCCGACGGTGTCGCAATCTTGCGCGGCCGCTGCATCGTGTTCTTGAACGCGGCCGCGGCGCGTATGCTCGGGGTCGAGCACATCGAAAAAGCGCTCGGTCTGCCGATCACGGATTTCCTTCACCCCGACGACGCGACGGTCGCCGAAACGCGCATTCGTCAGCTGTATCAAACCGGAGTGCGGCACCCCGATCCGGCCGAGTACCGCTCACGCTCGCTCGAGGGCCAAGAGTTGAGCGTCGAGATTTCGGCGATCCCCACTGAATACCAGGGAAAACCCGCTGTTTTGGCATTCGCGCGCGACGTGACCGAGCGCAAAGCGATCCAATCGCGTTTGCTCGAGGCCGATCGCTTGGCGGCGCTCGGTGTGCTTTCGGCGGGCATCGCGCACGAGATCAACAATCCCCTCGCCTATCTCCTGCTCAACCTGGAGTACTTGTCGCGCGAATTGCCGGCGTTGGCGCGCGATCCGCTGCAACTCGAGCCGCTGATGGCGCGTGTGCGCGACGCTTGTCACGGCGCCGAACGCGTCGCCAGCATCGTGCGCGATCTGCGCACGTTCGCCCGTGCCGACGACGGCGTGCGCGGCCCAGTCGACGTGCGCGCAGCGCTCGAAGCTGCGCTCAACATCGCCGGCAACGAGATCAAACAAAAAGCGACGTTGATTCGCGACTACCAGCCCGTACCACCGGTCGAAGCCAATCCGAATCGCATCGAGCAAGTCTTGCTCAATTTGCTGCTCAACGCGGTGCAATCGTTGCCGCCGGACGCCGCGAACCGACAGATTCGCGCCTCGCTCCGCGCGAATGGAGGCCGCGTTTCGATCATCATCGAGGATACCGGCAGCGGCATTCCCGAAGAGCACCTCGGCAAAATCTTCGATCCATTTTTTACGACCAAGCCGGTGGGCGTGGGCACCGGGCTCGGCCTGCCAATTTGCCGCAGCATCGTGCGCGGCCTGGGCGGCGAAATCAGCGTCGAGAGCGCGCTCGGCACGGGCTCGCGTTTCACCGTCAGCTTGCCCGCATCGAGCGGCGAGGTGCCGGAGAAACCCAAATCACGCCCGGCTTCGATCCCGCCGCCAAGACGCGGACGTATCTTGGTCGTCGATGACGAGGTCTCCGTCGCGCGCACGCTGAAAGCCCTGCTCGAAAACGAACACGACCTCACGCTCGCCGAGAGTGGCCCGCATGCGCTCGCCGCGATCGCAAACGCCGGAGCCCCGGGCTTCGACGTGATCATGTGCGATCTGATGATGCCGGGCATGAGCGGCATGGAGCTGTACGACACCCTACGCCGCGAGCAGCCCGGGCTCGAGCAGCGTATGGTGTTCATGACCGGCGGCGTATCGATGGAAGGTGCGCGCGAATTCCTGGCCACGATCGTCAATCTGACGTTCGAAAAGCCATTCGACTTCGAGCGGCTGCGACGCACGCTCTCCCGCCTCGTCGAAATCGCGCACCAGGCCGCGGCCGAGTAGCTGGCGGCGCTCTGGAGGACTACGGCGCGCGCCAAAACGCGGCGCCGAGTTCGTCATTCGGCGTGTTCACGCCGGGCACGAAATCGTTCAGCGACTGACTCGCGGGTGCACTGAAATTGCCCACGAACAGGTCGCCTTTGCCGAGTCCGTTCGCGTTCGACGAGAACACGACCGTGTCTGCGCCGTCCAAGCTGAAGGCGTCTTCGTAGCCGACGCCCGGATCGATGCAAAACGCGGCAATGTTTTGCGTGCCAGTGATGTCACTCAGCAGCGTGCGACCAATCTCGTTCACGCGCGACGTCGGGGAGCGCCAGCGCGTGAAGTACAAATACGGCGACGCGATCACTGGACGCGCGTCGGATAGGCTCGCGTGCACGATCGCCGGCAAGCGCACCGCGGGATCGGTGACGTCCTTGCCGGCGAGGCCATCCGAGAGCTGGAAGCAAAAGATGTCCGCGGTCGTGTCGCCGGAGTTGCCCCAGCCATAGCAAACGAGCCCGTTGCCGTCGGTGACGGGCTTCGATTGCTCGGTCGTGTTCGCGGTCGCGTCAGCGTGATTGAAGCAATACGAAGCATTCGGATCGTTACACGCTTCATCGAAGCTGTTCGCGCCCACGACCCAACGCGCGAGATTGCCGTTGTGTTTGAACAACAGGAAACTGCCGTCCGGCGAGTACTGGGTGTCTTCATCCGGCACCATGTTGCTCGTGACTTGCTGCTTTTGGCCGGGATTGTCCAAATCCAAAATGAAGACTTCGAGCTGTGTGCGATCGAGCGCCGGGCACGGGCCATCCCCGCGGAGCGTCGCGCCGAGTGTGAGGTATCTGCCGTCCGGGCTGAAGATGCCGTTGAGCGGCGAGCACAAGCCGTACATCTGCCCCAAATCCGGACCGACCGTGAGATCCGGGAAGCTTACGATGTACATCTGACTGTCGCCGGCCTCGTACGTCGAATAGCGCTCGAACACGAGCTTGCCCGGTGGAATCATGAGCCCGGCGCCGCCGCCGTTGGCGCCCGCAGCTCCTGCTGCGCCGCCCTCGGCTCCGCCACCCACTCCACCCAGGCTCGAGCTGCCGGCACTGCTCGTCGCGCCACCGCTATCGCCGCCCGCAATGACGTAATAATTTTGATCCAAGCCGAGCACCGGCGCACAACCCGCAAGCGCGATCAGAGCGATGCTCGCGCAGCACGCGGCCGAGCACCGAGGCGCGCCGATCAAAACGCTCCGGAGACGCCGAAAACGCTCGGCGAAATGGCGACGATCGAAACGCTCTTCGCCTGCGTCGTCCGAGCTTCGGCTCGCGGGGTGTCGACGAAATAGATAATGACCGAGCTTACCAGCCCGGCGAGACCCACGCCAAAACCGACCGTGCTCACCGCCGCTTCGGTTCTGGCCGCGTCCGCCGCACCCTTCCCGCGCTCCGTACTACACGCCGGGCCGTTGCAATCGCCATCAACGATGCTCTTGTCCCGGAGCGCCATCAACCCCGCGATCGACCCGGTCAAAATCCCGGCGACCCCAACACCGCCCGTCACATACACCCAGGGTGACGTCTGATGCTCGGCCGGCGGCAGCGCGGCCGTCGCGATCGGCGCCGCTGCGCGCTCGGCTTCGCGCGCGTTGGCGAACCCGAGCACGATCGTTTTGTGCTCGCGTTTGGCGAGCACCACGCGCTGTTCGGTGCGCGCGCCGTCTGGAGCAACGAACACGATCACATGCTCGCCGGGATCGACCGGCACTTCGACGCCTTGCGCGCTCGGCAGGATCGGCACGCCGTCGCGGAGCACGCTCGAATTTTGCCGCACGCTCGCCGAAACGACGACGGTCAAGTACGGTAATTCAGGCAGGATCTGCGCGCGTTCGTGCTCCGCAGAACGCCGTCGCTCTTCTTGTGCTGCGCGTTCCGCGGCAGGCAGCCGGGCCACGGCCTTCAGGAAATCGTCGTAGTGTGTGGCGGCGCTTGCCAGCCGTCCCGCGCGCAGCTCCGAGGTCGCCCAAGTGAAGAGCACGCCGGGCAATGGTTCGAGCCGGTAACTTTCGGCCAAGAGACGACACGCGTTCGAAAAGTCTCCGGCGCGAAATGCGTCGACGCCCCGTTCGTACGCAGCTTGAGCCGGGCTGCCCTCTGCTTGGACGACGTGGCTCACCAGCAACATCCCACCCAGTGCGCACGAGCTCAGAATTCTCTTTCCCCACCGGAATCCATCGAGCGCAAAGCGCGGCGATAGGAGCAACGGGGGAGCGAGCCGAGCGCGCACTGTGGCTTGGTGTATCACGAGGATTTCACGCGAAAAAGGGCGATAACCATTCCGAATGGTAGAGTGAGCAACATGGCCGCGGCGCTGGAGAGTCGGACAAAGCAGCCGACGCAGCTCGGCCGCTACGCGCTCTTCGATCAGATTGCGCAAGGCGGCATGGCGACCGTGCACCTCGGGCGCCTCGTCGGACCAATCGGCTTCTCGAAAATCGTCGCGATCAAACAGATGCACGAGAGCGCGGCGCGCAATCCGGACTTCGTCGCCATGTTCTTGGACGAAGCACGGCTCAGCGGGCGCGTGCAACATCCCAACGTCGTGGCCACGTTCGACGTGATCGCGAGCGGGGGCGAAGCCTTCTTGGTGATGGAGTACGTGCACGGCGAGTCGCTGTCGGCGCTGTTACGCGCGACACGAGCGCGCGGTGAACGGCTCGCGCCGGCGTTCGCCGTTCACATCATGTGCGACGTGCTCGCCGGCTTGCATGCGGCACACGAAGCGACCGACGAACACGGCGATCCGCTCAAGCTGATTCACCGCGACGTCTCGCCGCAGAACATCATGGTCGGCGTCGACGGCGTCGCCCGCGTGCTCGACTTCGGCATCGCCAAAGCCGCGGGACGCCTGCAAGAGACGCAAACCGGACAACTCAAAGGCAAGCTCGGCTACATGGCACCGGAGCAATTGCTCGGGCGACCACTCGATCGCCGGGTCGACATTTTCGCTGCCGGCATTTGTCTCTGGGAAGCGATCTCCGGACGCAAGATGTTCGACGCGGACAACTCCGGGCAGCTGATGTATCAGGTGCTGGAGACGGATATTCCAGCTCTTTCGGCGATCGCGGACGTATCACCGGCTCTGTCCCGCGCGGCCGAAAGCGCGATCTCTCGCGATCCGAACGAACGCTTCGCGACAGCGCGTGATTTCGCGCGCGAGATCGAACAAAGCACCGAGCTCGTCTCACCGCGTCAGATCGGCGATTGGGTGACGAGCCTGAGCGGCGAAGCGCTGTCACGGCGCTTCGAGCGTCTGCGCGCGATCGAAGCCACGCCGCTCACGACCACGACCGCCGTGGTTTCGCGCGGCTCGGGCTTTCACGAACGCGACTCGTTTCATCCCGCGGGCGAAGACGCGTTGACCGAACCCGCGCAAGCCGACATCTCCGGCGCCCAACCGACCGCGTTGGCCGCGCCGTCCTCGCCGCCCGCGCGGAAGCAGCCTTGGTTTTTTTGGGGTGCCTTGGGCGCGCTCGGGCTACTCGGTGGGGGCGTTTTGTTCGCGCTGCGCGCGGCTCCCGCGGCGAGCCCCGCTTCGTTGCCGAGCGCTGCGAGCGTTACTGCGGCGCCATCCGTCGCGCCAACAGCGAGCACGGTGACCACGAGCGTCGCACCGGGAGCAAGCGAACCCGCCAACGCCGCGCCGAGCGCGAGCAGCGCGGCAACGACGAAAGCTGCGCCTTCAGCCAAGCACGTGGCCAAGAAGAAGCCGGCGCATGCGCCCGCGCCGCGCCCGGAAGACCTGTTTTCGCGCAAATAACGAGCGCGCAAGTTGCGTAGTTGCAGCTACGCTCATTGCGTACCGCGCAGCTGGCGTGACCGCGCAAGGTGACTCGAATTCAGCGGCTGCGCGGGCGGCACTGTCTTTGCTTTTGAGTAAGCCGGAAAGGTTACTCAAGAATGCAATCGTTGAAGCTCAATGTTCGGTTTCTCTGTGCGGTTGGCCTGAGCATCGTCACCATCGCCGCCTGCGGCGATCTCACGGCAACTTCGGACATGAGCATGGCAGCGGGCGGCAGCTCGAACTCGAACAACAGCCCAGGCAGCAGCGGTTCCGCCACCACGCCGACCAGCGGCGGCGACAGCAGCATGTCCGTGTCCGGCAGCGCAGGCAGCGGCACTATGCCCGACGGCGGCAACATGCTGGACGCGAGCAATGGCGGCAGCGGCGGCAGCGCCGGTGCAAGCACGGGCGGCTCCGCGGGTAGCAGCGCGGGCAGCGGCAGCGCGGGCACGGGCACGATCGTCGATCCGTGCACGCACACCGGACCGCGCACGCGCACCGATCTGACGCCGACCAACGGCCGCGTCGATTGCACGACCAACGACTTCGGAATCGAAGGTGATTGGAAGCTCAATAGCTCCGACCCACAGCTCATGACGGTGGATTTCACCGGCTCGAACGTGTGCGGCAAAGGCCAAATCGCACAAGTCGTCTCGACACCGACCAGCGGCGGACAGCCGGATTTCGGGCGCTATTGGGGCGGCGGGCTCGCCTTCGTGATGCAAAACGAAACCCCGGGCGCGCCAGCATTGCCCTACGACGCAAACTTCAACGGCTTACTCGGCATCAGCGCGACGATTAGCGGCGCCACCATTCCGGCCGAGATGCGCTTTAAGTTCAAGATGATCGGCTCGAACGAAAACTACTGCCTCGAAGTCACAGGCGCGACCTCGGGTCAGACGATCACCTTGCACACGGGGGACGCCGTACACAACTGCTGGGCGCCCGACAACACCAGCACGCTCAACATCACGATGATCGAAAACTACGAAGTGCAGGTCGTGTCGCAGACTACGGAAGCAGTGCCGTTCGACTTCTGCCTCACGAACATCACCGCGCTCTCGCAGTGAGCTACTCCGGCAAGGCCTCGGGATCGTCGACCAAGACGGGGGTATCGAGTTTGGTGCGGCGCATGATTTCGTTGATCAGCGCCGGAAAACGCATGGCGCCGTAGGTGGCCGCGGTCGACGCACCGATTGCGGTCGCCCAACCGATTGGGCCGAGCGGGCGACAGCCGAACATGTGACTGAGGCCTGGCGTCTGCACGATTCCGGCGAGCAGCGCGGCCGACGTCACGCTCGTGACGAGCACCGGGCGACTAAAGCGACCCGAGACGAGTGTTTGCCCGAGCTGCGAGCCGACGAGCGCGAGCAAGCCGATCGTGTTCGCGCTCGTGCGCGTGCCCGTGAGCCGCCCGACGATCCACGCTGAGCTCGCGCCGAGCGTGGTCACGACCGCGCGCGCCGCGATATCGCGGTTCAAAGCCTTACCAAGCGAGGCCTCGGGGCCCTCATTGGCCAGCGACTTCATTTTTTCTTGCCCCGGCGGTCGGAGCGCGATCGCCATCGCGGGCGCGACGTCGGTGAGCAGATTGACGAGCAAGAGTTGGCGAGCGTTCAACGGCGGACGACCGTCGAGCAAGCCGGCACCGAGGGTGAAGCCGATTTCGCCCAGATTTCCGCCGATCAAAATCGATACCGCGTCGCGAACTGAAGCCCACATCGCTCGGCCTTCGACCACGGCCAAGACCAGCGTTTCGATGCGTTCGTCCGTGAGCACGATGTCCGCCGCGGCGCGCGCTGCCGAGGTGCTCTGCTCGCCGATCGCGATGCCCACGTTCGACAAGCGAATCGCCGGCGCATCGTTCGCGCCATCGCCAACCATCGCCACGACGCGGCCAGCGCGCTGGAGCGCGCGCACGAGGCGGACCTTCTGCGCCGGTGTCACGCGCGCGAACACGCCGACACCCGCAATTTTTCGATCGAGCTCGTCGT
>DASYCL010000452.1:0-8771 GCA_036500245.1 Polyangiaceae bacterium
CGCGCTGCGCGCGCGCGGCGTGAAAATCGCGCTCGGCTCCGCCAGCAAAAACGCGGGAATCATCCTGCAAAACCTGGGCGTCCGAAATTTGTTCGACGCGGTGATCGACGGCAACAAGATCAGCAAGTCGAAGCCCGATCCGCAGGTGTTTTTACTCGGCGCCGAAGCGCTCGGCGTGGCGCCGTCGGCGTGCGTCGTTTACGAGGACGCCGCAGCGGGCGTGGAAGCGGCGAAAGCGGGCGGCATGTATGCCGTCGGCATTGGTCACGCCGAGAATTTGCCGGGCGCCGACCTCGTCGTGCCCGGGCTCTATGCGTTGCTCGAAAATTGAGATTTCGCGCATTGGGGAGCTGTGGCTCTGTCGCGATTCGCAGCAGAGCCATGTGGTGCGCGTGGCTTTTTTCGCCGATCTGCACGCAGATATCGAATTACGGAATCATCGACTCGATAGGCTGCTAAACCCATTATCGTGGTTCGGTGTTGGGCGTGGGCACTCATCATTTGCGGCGCATTGCTGACGTCGTCGGTGGCGTTTGCGCGCGGCGGAGGCCATGGCGGGGGCGGGCATAGTGGCGGCGGGCATAGTGGCGGCGGGCATAGTGGCGGTCACGGCCAGGGCGGGCATGGGCACGGCGGCCACGCGCATGGCGGGCGCGGCGTCGGTGGTCATGGTCCCGTCGTTCGACCGCTCTCTGTGCGCGGAAGCGGTTCCAGTGGCGGGCGCATCTATCTGTGGAATCCGCCACCTGCGCCGCTCAGCAATGCGGTGCCGCTCGCGCTCAGCGAGTTCATTCAATGCTCCGGCGTGGACATCTCGCCCGGCGCGCCGCAAGGTTTCGTGCTGGATGCGTGCGGCGCGCCTTCCGCCACCCGCCAAGTCATCTACGCCACGCAAAGGGGCGAACAAGTGATCGACGTCTGGTCCTACGCACGCCCCAACGCGGTAACGCGCACGCTGCGCTTCGAAGGTGGCATCCTCACTTCGATCGACACCGTCGGCGCGATGAATCGCTGACGGGTCAAGATTACGTTCACAGCCTCGCGCGCTGCAATCTGAGCGCGTTGGCTATCACGGACAGTGAGCTCAGGCTCATCGCGGCAGCTGCGATCATCGGGCTCAAAAATAGGCCGAAAAATGGGTAAAGCACGCCGGCTGCGATCGGCAGGCCGAGCGCGTTGTACGCGAAGGCAAAGAACAAGTTTTGCTCGATGTTCTTCAGCGTGAGTCGGCTCAGTGTACGCGCACGCCGGATGCCGCCGAGCTCGCCGCCGAGCAAGGTGATGCTGGCGCTTTCGATCGCGATGTCCGCGCCCGTACCCATCGCGATGCCGACATCGGCGCGAGCGAGCGCCGGCGCGTCGTTGATGCCATCGCCGGCCATGGCTACGACGTGTCCATCTTTTTGAAAGCGCGCGATCAGCTCGGCTTTTTGCTCCGGCATCACGCCAGCGATCACCTCATCGAGACCGAGCTCGGCGGCGACGGCATTGGCCGCGTGCGGTGCATCTCCAGTCAGCATCAGCACGCGCAGTCCGGCTGCTTGCAACGCGTGAACCTCGCGCGCGGCGTTCGATTTGATCGGATCGGCGATCACGCACAATCCGACCACTTCAGCCGCGACCGCGACATAGACGACCGTCGCGTCACGCCTCTCGAGCTCGGCCGCGCGCTGTTCGAGTTCGCCGAGCTCCAGCTGTTCCGTTGCAATGAGCCGCGCGTTTCCCAGCGAAATCCGTTGCGCGCCCACCTTGCCGCGAATGCCTTGGCCGGTCACCGATTCGAACGCGCTCGGTTCGATGAGGGCGATGCCGCGTTCGCGCGCGGCTTCGACTAGCGCTTTGCCGAGCGGATGCTCGCTGCGGAGCTCGAGGCTTGCGGCAGCGTGCAGTAGCGTCCTTTCATCGACGCTGCTGCGCGCGATCAGACTCACCAATCTCGGCTTGCCTTCGGTGAGCGTACCGGTTTTGTCGAGCACCAAAGTGTCCACCTGGGCGAGTCGCTCGAGTGCTTCTGCATTTTTGAATAGGACGCCGTGGTTCGCGCCTTTGCCGCTCGCGACTAGAATCGACATCGGCGTGGCTAGGCCGAGCGCGCACGGGCATGCGACGATCAACACCGCGACTGCGTTGATCAAACCGTGCGCAAAACGCGGCTCTGGGCCCCAAGCAAACCACACCACGAACGCTACCAGCGCGATCGCAATCACGCTCGGCACGAATAGCGCGGCCACGCGATCGACCAACTTTTGAATCGGCGCGCGACTGCGCTGCGCCTCCGAAACCAAGCTCACGATGCGCGCCAGCAGCGTGTCGCTGCCGACTTTGTCCGCGCGCATGATGAGCGACCCAGTGCCGTTCACCGTTCCACCGATCAGGCGATCGCCCGGATGCTTGTGAACCGGCGCGGGTTCGCCGGTGATCAGTGCTTCTTCCAGGTGGCTTTCGCCGTCCAAAATCGAGCCATCCACCGGCACTTTGGCGCCGGGCCGCACGCGCAGGCGATCGCCGACGCGAATCTCGGCGAGGGGTACGTCGCGCTCTTCGCCATGTTCGTCGAGCCGGCGTGCGGTTTCCGGCGTGAGCTCGAGCAGACGTCGAATGGCGGAGCTCGTGCGCGCACGAGCGCGGAGCTCCAGCACTTGCCCGAGCAAAACCAAGCTGACGATCACGGCGGCGGCCTCGAAGTAGAGCCCGATCTCGCCGTGTTCGCCACGTAGCGCGCTCGGAAACAGGCTCGGCGCGCACAACGCGACGACGCTGTAGACGTAAGCCGCGCTCACGCCGAGCCCGATCAGCGTGAACATGTTGGTACTGCGATTTTTCAGCGACGCGATCGCGCGCTCGAAAAATGGAAAGCCGGCCCACATGCAGACCGGCGTGGCGAGGATGAATTCGAGTACACCGCGGGTTCGAGCGGAGAGGAGCGTCGTCGCGGGGTGCGGCAAGAGCATCGATCCCATCGCGAGCGCGAACAGAGGCAGCGTGAGCGCGCAGGCGACCGCAAAACGGCGCGACATCGCGTCGAGCTCGCTCGAATCCGCCGTCAGCGTCGGCTCTGCGGGTTCCAGCGCCATGCCGCATTTGGGGCATGCGCCGGGTTTGTCCGAGCGCACGTCGGGGTCCATCGGGCACAGGTAAATCAGGCTCGATTGGGCCGACTTCGCGGACTCTGCGTCGGTCGCTCGGGGAGCATGCGCCGTCGCTGCGGCGGCGGGTTTCGGCGCGAGGTACTTCGCGGGCTCGGCCGCGAAGCGCGCGCGGCACTTGGGGTTGCAGAAGTAGTACGTCGTCCCTGCGTGCTCGCAGGAACCGCCGCGTGCTCGTTCTGGATCGACCTTCATGCCGCACACCGGATCGATCGCGCGTGGCGGCGATTCAGGCTCCACGACCGACAACGACTGATGCTCGAGCTGTTTCATCCCGCGTGCTTCGACCAAACGGCGACGATCTCGTTCACCGCGGCTTCTGCCTGTGCGTCCGTGCCGCGCAGGGCTCGGCGCGCGCAGTGGCTGAGGTGATTGCGCACGAGCTCGCGCGCAACGCCTTTCAGCGCCTCTTGCACGGAGGCGACTTGCATCAAGATGTCCGGGCAATAGCGCTCTTCTGCCACCATCTTGTGGAGCCCGCGCACTTGTCCCTCGATGCGGCGGAGGCGCAGCAAGTTCTTTTCCTTGACCTTCGAATCCACGGCGACGGCGTGGCGCGATTGCGGTGCTTTCGCGCGCGCGCCCAAATCTTTGCTCGAAATTCTCGGCATTTGAATGGTTAGGTATACCCCCTAATCCTATAGTGTCAAACTCGTCGAGAAGGGCTCTCGCGAGCCCGATCGGGTTTCAGCCGGCGCCGAGCGCAGCGCGTACGGCGTTCGCGATCAAATCGGCTTCCATCCGATTTTCGTAGTGCACGCCGTTGATGAACAAGGTTGGCGTGCCGATGATCCCGCTGCGCACTGCCGCGACCGACAGCTCGCGCACGCGAGCCGCGAATTTTCGTTCGACCAGCGCGACGCGGCATTCGGCTTCGTCGAGCCCGATCGCTTTCGCGGTCGCGACCAAATGCTCGAGATCGTGTTCGCCCGCGTGCAGGAAGAGCTGCGCGTGCATCTGCCAGAAGCAGCCGTGTGAGGCGGCAAACTCCGCCGCTTCCGCCGCCTGCTTTTCGAAGCCCTTGTCCGCCGATTTCGGCACGTGCCGAAACACGAAGCGTAAGCGGTCGCCGAACTCTTCGCACGCATGCTCGATCACCGGGTACGCTTTGACGCAATACGGGCACTCGTAATCGCCGTATTCGATCAGCGTGATCTTTGCATCGGCGGGGCCTTGGACGTGGTCGTGTTCGGTGACGGGGCTCGGATTCACGCTGTGACCGTAGCCGCGTGAAGTCGCGAAGGCAACGTCGCCGAATGCTGCCTCGGACCGGGGATTTCAGCCTCAGCTGGACTTGAAGCCGATGCGCGCGTGCGTGCCGTCGCAAAACGGTTTGTTGCCGCTACCGCCGCAACGACAGAGCTTGGCTTGGACTAGCCGAGCGACGACGCGCCCGGTGCCGCTCGTGATTTCGAGATTGCCGCGCACTTGCAGCGGGCCGTCGGTTTGCGGTTCGATCGCGAGCGGACCGTCACGCACGTCGAGCATGTCCGCTTTGCCGGTGATTGGCTCGCCGGATGCGGCGAATCCAACTTCGTGATGCGAGCCGTCACAGTAAGGTTTGTTCTTCGATGCGCCGCAACGACAGAGCGTGACGCGAAAGCCGACGGCTTCGCCGGCCAAGCGCAAGTCACCGCGCACGGCGTACGGTCCGCCTTCGCGCGTCGAGATCAGATTGACGGGCGGGGCGCTCTCGTCCGCTTTTCCGTCCTTGCGCCGATAGCGAATCGCGCCGGACGGACAGGCGTGTGCGATCTCGACCAGTGTGTCGACAGGCACCGCGTCCGGATGAATCCACGGCCCTTTCACGTTTGCCAGGAATACGTCTGGCGCGCCGGTGACGCAAAAGCGCGAGTGGATGCACTTTTTGCCTTCGTAAATCAGCGTCAGATCGCTGCCCTCGATGAAGTCCACGTCGCCCACGGTTCTCGGCACGGGCGGCGCGCCGCTTTCGCGAGGCTCGGTGAGCCCGCCGGATGACGCGGGCAGTGACGGCGCGGGTGGGGGCAGCGACGCGGCATTCGCGAAGCCGTGCGTCGCGCGTGCGCCGAGCTCGCTGACGATCCGCGCGGCTTTCTGCACTCGAGGATCGCCGTTTTGGCCGAGCGCGCGCGTGGCTTCCGCCAATTCTTCGAGCCGTTCGCCGAAGAAGCGAAGCGTGCTCGCTCCCGGCGGCAAGGCGGCCGCGTCGCGCAGCGTGGTGAACGACATGCCGGCATTGCAACCGGGGTTGGACGGCCCAGCCGGCAAGCGCGCTGCACGCTCGGCCAAGTGTGTCATCGCGCGCATCAAGCCGAGCGAGAGATCGATCGCCAGAGCTTTTTCTGGCAGTGAACGCGGCGTGAGATAGGAAAAAGCGAGCAAGCGCAGCATCAGCGCGTACGCGGTGTTCGCCAAATCTACGGTTTCGGCAGCCTCTTCGTGTTCGATCCAGACGCGGCCCGTGCGCACGAGCGGAGGACGCAGCACCGGATTGTGCGCCGCCGGATGCGCCGCTTGAAACTGCGGATTTTCGGCCTTCAACGCCGAAAATTCGGCGCGCAGGTCGAGGAATTTTTGATAGTGCGAGCCTTCAGAATGCTCGGGCGCGCCTTCGCCTTGCGCGATGATCGTTTCGAGCGCACGAAGCGCCGTCTTTTTGCAGACGACGGTTTGCGCGCCGGCGAGCTCGAGCTCTGCCGGCGACAGTTGCAATGCCGGGTCCCCGATGAATGCCGCAGCTTCGCCGTGATGGTCGACGAATGCGGTGAGCTCCCGTTCGAGCGTGGCGTAGAACACGCCGACGGTGTCGTAGTCGAACGCCATCGGCGTGAGGCGAACGCGATCCTTGACGCCGCGCTGGAAGCTCTGCTCGGGCGTGAAGCCTTCGCCTTCTTTTTCGCTCGAATTCGCGGGGCGCTCCAAGAAGACGAAGTGCTGAATCACGGCCTCGTTGAAGGGCGCGAGCTTGACTACGATGCTTGCGGGCAGCATGCCCGGCTCGAGCGGGAAATTGCCGCGACCGAAGCGCGGCGCGCCGCCCAGCGCGGACGTGATGTTCCACACCGCCGTGAGGTGACTCATCTCTTCGACGGCCACGCGCAGGATCACGCGCCGCCAGCGCGCAACCGCTTCGGCTTCTTTGGCCGAGAGCCCGTCGGCTTCGCCGTCTTTCAAGCTGAACGCGGCGTAGAGGTACGTGCACATCAAGGTGTGCTCGAGCTCCGCGGCTTCGTACAGCAGGTGGATCAGCTGTTCGCGGCTCGGAGGGTGTCCGCTCGCGGGTGCGGGCGATTCGAGGTTGGCCACGCACCGCTTGTAGCAGCCCGATCTGCCCAACGCGAGGCGTAGGATGCGTTGCCTCGCGTAACCCGGCTGTGGCACGCTCGCCGCCATACCCTTCGCGAGGAGACGAGCCGTGCGATCTTTCAAGTTTGGATTTTTGGTTTCGAGCGCGGCGCTGCTCGTTCCGGCGCTCGCGTTCGCTTGGACCGAAAAAGCGCCGTTCAGCGCGCGCGTGCACAAACACGAGTTCTCGAATGTGAGCCTCACGAACGACGGCTGCACACTGAAAGCGCGGCTCTTCTTCGATGCACCCGAAGAGGCGTACAAGGACGAAGTTCCGTCGCGCAACTACTACCGCTTTCATGCTCGGATCAAACTCGACGGCGATCGCGTCGTTTTGACGCGCTTCTTCCACAACGACGCGCCCGGCGCTCGCGAGTACGACTACGACCAAGACACGACCAGCGACGGCTGTTGGGCGAAAACCGAAGTGCACCCGCGCGGCGTCGACGTCGAGGGCTGTCGCGGCCGCGGCTGCACGCCGGAGCCGTTCAAGTGACGGCCTGCGCCTGGCGCCGCTATTGCGACGAAAGTCCGACCGCGAACGTCTGCGCGGGGCCGATGCTGCTGCCGCTCACGTCGAGCTGCTCGTTTGGATCGGCGCCGACAGTAAGGTAGTGCGCGCCGTCGGCCGCGAGTAGCGCGATGCTTTGCCCGCTCGCGAGCTGATTGCCGGCGTCCGCGGAGTCGACGATGACGATGGTGAACGTCGTGCCGCTGCCGGGCGCGCGCGCGCTCGCACTGACCATGCCGCTTGCGGGATCAGCCGTGAGGTAATAGCCGTCGTATGCCTGCAGCGCGACGCTATCGCTGTTTTCGAGCGTGCCGCCGTTCAGGTCGTCGATGCTGAAATGCTCGTAAATCGAGTCCTTCAGAATGTTGCCTTCGAGCACGTCGTTGCCACCGAGGAGCGCGGAGACGAACGTCCCGCTCGACGTTTGCAACGTGAGCAGCGGATCGAGCTTTTTCAAAAAAAGCCAATCGAGATCGACGTTGTCGTCGAGGAACGTCAGTCGAAGCGTGTGCGGGCCATGAGTCAGCGTGGCCTGACCGAGGTACATCGCGTTGAACGAGTTCGCGTCGGCCGTACCCGGGACGAGCGCGGGCAAGAGCTTCGCGCCGTCGATCGTGATTTGCATCCGTTTTTGCGGCGCTGAGCTCGCCGTGCCGCCGTCCGTGGTCGAGTAGTTGGCGATGAACTCGTAGTTGCCCGCCGAGAAATCGATGTCGCGAAATTCGAGCCACTCGCTTGCTGCGGTGTCGGTCACGGCCCAGCCGCTACCGGAAGCGAGCGGGCGGATGTCCAAATCCCCCCAGCGACGGAACGCGCCGCCAGCGTTGCCGCTGGTCGTGTCGATGAAGCTGTCGCAAGCTTCGGCTTCGAGCCGCAAGGTGACGGTGCGCAAATCACTGTAACGGCGGGTCAGGTTCAAATACTGATTGGGAAAATCCCAAGCGGGGCTGCGATAAAATCCCGAAGAATCGTCGTAATCCGTGAAGCTCTGGAGCAACGTGGTCGAGCTCGTGTTCGCGGCAGCGACGAGCCCGCTTTCGAGCGTGTTCGTGCTCGAGCCGTCCGCGGTCATGGTTTCGCGCGCGATCAAGAGCGAGGTCGAATGATAATTGGGGTTGCTCGGATCGTCGTAGCTCGGATCGGTGAAGCCGGGCACCGCCGTGCCGAAGCTGCGATTGAGGTAAGGCATGAATGCGTTTGGCGTCGCGGGCGGCGAAAAGCTCGGGCAAGCGCCGATCACGTTCATCAAGCTCATCACGCTCGGGTCGAGCGAAAACCAGCTCTGGTCGAGCACGAACACTGGTGTCGAGCCGTATGCCGCTTGAAATTGCTGCGCGATGAAGCTCAAAAGCTGACTCGTATTGCCTGCGATGTTTTGAAATCGTGTCGAATCGAGCGCGGCGAACTGAATTACGGCCGGGCCGCGACCGCCCGGCGTGTTGTCGGATTGGGTCCACCAAAACGAGCTCGGCACCGTATCGAACCATGGCTTGATCGCGCGCAGCCAAAATACGTCGTTCCAATCGGCTTGGTTCGAGAGGTCGAACGCAGTGCTGTCCACGGCGCCGTGGAACGCGGCGCCGAGCTCGGCCATGAACGGCGTATCGACGTAGCAGCCCGCTTCGAACAGATTCGCGCTGTCCGCGCGCATCACGGCGTCGACCCAGGCCGAAAGCCTTCGCGGATTCATGTCGCCAGGGCCGCTCATGTCCGCAGGATCGAGTGAATCGACGCCTCGAGTGGGAAACAAGAGCCGCCGCGTGCGCGCCTGGCTCTGTTCGGCGACG
>DASYCL010000453.1:0-3175 GCA_036500245.1 Polyangiaceae bacterium
GAAGCGGCCGCCGACGGAGAACGTCGCGTCCACGCCGGTGTCGGTGAAGGTGCCTTGGCAAAAGCCGTTGTTCGGGCAGCCGGCGACAAAGCCGTCGTCGTAGCGGCGATGCTGAATCACGAGGCCGCCTTCGCCGAATACGCTGATCTTGGGCAAGAGGAAGAAGTTCCACTGCACGACGATTGGAATGGTGAAGATGTCGGCAGTGAAATCGTTGCTCACGACCGCGCCGTTGGGCGCGCGGTAGAATGCGATTGCGCAACCCTCGTTGATGCCGGCATGGGCCCAGTCGAGGCCGAAGCCGATGCCCATGTTGTTGTTGAGACGCGGGATCGGGCCGTTCTGCAGGAACGGAATCGTGGCGCGGAACCCGGGACCAAAGGCGTCGTTCGCGCAGGGCGCGTAGTCGTTCCATTCGACGACCAGGTGCGGTTCGAGCTCGACCGAGTAGTTCGGATGATCGCCCGGTTGCTTGATCTGAGCGGAGGCAAGCGCTGGCGCAGCCAAAATGCCGAGCGCGACGCACGTTTGCAGAAAACGCATAGTTTACCTTTCGAAGCGATGAGAAAGAGCCAAGCGCTGCTCGACTTCGGTCACGACGAGCTTTGCTTTGGCAGCGATCAGCGGGCCAGAGCTCACGATCCAGTCCGTTACAACAGATTGCCCTGCTTCGTCCATCGCCAGGCGTGGACGACTCGCTAGGATATTGCGCAAGCGTTCGGCGACGAGCTCCGGCGGAGCGTCCCGGCGGGGCGCGCCGCGCGCTCGGAGGTTGTGACAGAGATGTTGAAAACGCGCCTCCTGTTCGACCGCTTGCCACTGGATGTGGCTCGCGACGTCGTTCGTCAATGCGGCAGCGAGTGCGGACAAATACGCCTCATTTGCCGCATTTTCAGGCAATGCACCGTCGATCAGCAGCTCGACTCCGACGTGAGCGACCGCGCGCGCCGCGCCGCGTGAGAGCCCGCGTTCGCGCAAAAAGCTCGAAGCCTGGCGGGAAAATTCCAGGAACGATTCGGAGCCGTGAAATGCGTCGTCGGTCGCGTGATGGAAGCGAATGCCTTCGGCGACGGCTTCGTGCGTCGTGCTCGGCGGACGAACGCGCAGCATGGACGCGAAGTCTGGCAGCATCGCGCCGAGCACGAACTCCGCGCGCGGCTCACCGCGCGCGGCTTCGCTTCGCTCCGCGATCACGGCGTGTCCGAAGAAGTTCATGTTTTTCCCGAGCGAAGCACAAATTCAAAAGAAACAAAGCCCGGCGCACGAGAAATATCTTATGAAAAACTGGTGTCTACGGGTTCTTTCGAGGTCGAGCTGATCGCGCGCGAAGCTTTGTCCGCGCGGGTACACCGGCTGCGCTGCCGAGCGCGCGCGCCATTTCGTTGGGCTGCGGGTCAGTACATCGTAGTCGCGCGCGCGAGAGAGCTCGGTGAAGAGCTCAACTTACCGTATTCGATCGCGTCTGCCTACGATCCGAAGCAGCCGGGCGAATTCGAGATCGCGGCATCCTATCACGCTGGCGCGGACGCGATCGACGCGCTTTCCGTCGGCGCAACGCTCGTGATCGAAGGGCCGCGCGGTTCCTTCACCTGGCGCGAAGATGCGAGTCCGGCGGCGTTGTTGGTCGGCGTCGGCACCGGCGTCGCGCCGCTTCGCGCGTTGATCCAAGAAGAGCTCGCGCGGCCGACCGCGACGCGCTTGGTCTTACTCGCCGGGCATCGCGCGCCCGACGACGTGCTCTTCGAGCGCGACTTCGCCCAGTTCGCCGCAGAGTACGCGCGCTTCGAGTTCGTGCCCACGCTGACCGGCGAAGCCGAACATTGGCTCGGCCGGCGCGGACGCGTGCAGACGCAGCTTGCAACGGCCGTGAGCGCGCTCGGCCGCTTCGATGCGTACGTGTGCGGCCGCGTCGACATGGTGCATGAAGTGCGCGCCGCGCTCGATTTACTCGGCGTGCCGCCCGAACGCGTGCGCAGCGAAGGCTATTGATGCGGTGCGCTCGGCCGCGCTTGGTCGTGTTGCAAGCCCGTCCGCGTGAGCGTCGAGGGTGCCGGGGGTGGCAACGAGCGCAGCGCGTCTTCGAGTGCTTGATGCGTGGCGCGGAGGCCCGTGATGTCCGAATCACTGTTCAACACCGACGTGATCGGCAACGCGCCACCGCGACCGACGCGCGACGCGATCAGACGCGCCGCGGCTTGCAAATCTTCGAGCGTGGGCTGCGCGCCCTCGGCTTCGACCTTGCAGCGCGCGGTCGCGAGCCGATAGGCCGCGCGCGCGCTACCGCCGGCATCTTCGACCAAGCGCGCATAGCCGCCGTCCTCTCGAGCGAGGTAAAGTAGCCACTGTTCCGGATCCGTGAGCTCTAGTTTTGCTTTGTTCATGGTCGGTTGGGGGGCACCCGGTATTCAGGAGCGACCGCAGGGCGCGGAGCTTGAAGCCTTCTCTTACGTCCGAGTAGCAATGCCCGTGCCTCGTCAAAGCGATCACGGTAGCGAGATTCGGGTTTCCAATGATTCGGTTCGTATTCTCCGCTAGTTGCGTGCTCCGGCCAGTTGGCCATCGAAATCGCGTAGGCACACTTTCACTAGGGGAGTGTCCGGAGCTCGGCGTGTTCGTGTCAGTTTGCCCGCTGGACGTGGACCCCAAAGAGCGTCGCGACGAACCGGCGTAAGCGGGGCTGGCCAAGAAGCTACGCACTTTGTCTTAGTCGTGGCGGACACGGCCGGCGCGTCAAGCGACTGTGATCTCTTGCGCCAAGTAAACGTCTTGAATCGTATGCAATAATTTCGCGCCCTCCGCGAGCGGGCGTTGAAATGCCTTGCGTCCGCTGATCAAGCCCATGCCGCCCGCGCGCTTGTTCACGACCGCGGTGATCGCTGCTTCCTGAAAATCGTTGGCGCCCGAGGCGCCGCCGGAGTTGATCAAACCGGCGCGGCCCATGTAGCAATTGGCGACCTGATAGCGCGTGAGATCGATCGGGTGATCGCTGGTCAGCTCGGTGTAGATGCGCTCGTCGAGCTTGCCGTAGGAAGAGCCGCCGGTGTTCAGTGCCTTGAAGCCGCCGTTATTTTCGGGCGCCTTCTGCTTGATGATGTCGGCTTGCAGCGTGACCCCGAGGTGATTCGCTTGACCAGTGAGATCGGCGGACAAGTGGTAGTCCGTCTTGCCGATCTTG
>DASYCL010000454.1:0-2282 GCA_036500245.1 Polyangiaceae bacterium
CGCCCGAATGGTAGCCGAGCCCTGGTTCCAGTGAGGCGCTAATCAGGCGTTCATGTTTGGGAATCGAGCGCGATTCGTTGTTGCAGGCGGCTACTGGCAGAGCGGCCGAACGACGAGCCACTGCTTTGCTTACATCATTAAGCGTCGGCTGCGTTAGGCGAGGTAGCGCGGAGGATCCGCATCGGCCCTGGACTCAGGCCGCGGTTTGATGCGACGCTAAGCTAAGGATTACGCTCCGATAAAGTTTCGGAGCCAGAAACTAGGGCTTAAGCGTTGAGTGAAACGGTGAGTACCGGGCTCGAATCCGGGCTGGTCATCAGCTCGCGGTATCGCGTCGAGGAACGCCTCGAGGGCGACGGTGAGCCCGTCGGCTATGCCGGGCTCGACACCGAGCGCGAGGCGCCGGTCGTCGTGCTCGAAGTGAGCGCGGCCGCGTCGCGCGCGCTCGCGAAAGCCAAGGATCTCGGGCACACACACCTCGCGAACGTACTCGAGATTAGTGAAATCGACGGCAAGCACGTGGTCGTCTGCGAGCGCATCAGGGGTGAGACGCTCGCCCAGCGCCTAGCCGAGATTGGCAAGAAAGCACCCGTGGACGCAGTGCGCTCGGCGCTGCGCGTCGCGGACGCGCTCTCGTCCTTGCATGAAGCCGGCGGCGCGCACGGCATGGTGCATCCGAGCAACGTCATCCTGACGCCCGAAGGCCGTGATGGGCCGGTGTTGGCAATCGCCCCCGTGCCGAAGGCAGACGCCGCGCTGCGCCAGCCCGAATGGGAAGCCGGCGATCCGCCGTCGGAGCCGGACGACAGTTGGGCTGCCGCCGCGCTCTTGTTCTTGATGCTCAGCGGTGAACCGCCGCCGCGCAGCGGTTTCGAGTCCGAAAGCGCCGTGGCGAACGCGGGCATCAGCGATCTGGCGCTGCAAGTCGCGCTCTATCATGGGCTCGCACGCGACCTCGGCGCGCGCAGCCACGATCTGCGTCCGCTCAAGCGCGAGCTCGCGCGTTGGTTCGTCGAGCACGCCGGCGAAGAGGCAATTGCTCCGGGTCCGCACTCGACTTCACCGCCGCCGCTGCCGCCGGGTATGCCTTCGCAACGCGCAGCGGCGCGCGCTTCGTCACCTCCGCGGCGCAGCGTACCCGCCCCACCGCCGCCGAAGAAATCGTCGCGCTTCGTGATGCTCGCGTGTCTCGGCATTGGCGTGGGTTTGATCGGCGGCTGGACCTTCTCGCGGATGCGCAAACCGGCGGTGAAAGTCGTCGAGATGCAAAAGCCCGCGCCGCCCGAAGAACCGAAGAAAGCGATCGAGCTCGGGGACATCCCGGTTACGGCTTCGAGCCAAACCGTCAGTGCTACGTCCGACAAAACTGGCTCTTGCGTCGCGGGCTACATGCCGAAAGGCTCATTCGACAAAACGCCGGACATGGGCTGGATGTGCGAAGAAACCGATCCGCGCGCGGGCGCGGAGAAGCTGCGCGTCGCGGTGATCAGCGGCGCCAAAGGCAGCACCACCGAAGCGATGAAGATCTTCGCGCGCATCGGCTGGTACGACATGGCCGCTTTCGCCGTCGTGCGCTCGGGCTGCTGCGAAAACGCAAAACCGCTCGCATTGCCGCCGCCGAGCCCAGGCTGCTCAGCGATGGACGAAGCGCTGCGCGACGTCGGCAGCGCCGTCGTCTCCGCGCGCAGCTACGATGACGCGCTCAAGAAATACACCGCTTCGATTCACTGCGAGATGAACGCGGGCAAGGGCGGCGCGTTGCACCATCCGAACCGCCCCGCCGGCGGCGAAGACAGCGCCTTCGGCGAGCTCGTGCACGACGTGCAGCCGTAAAATGGTTCGAGCTCGAGCCGAGCGATGTCCGAGGTGCTCGTTGTCGCGTTGAGTTTCGTGCTCAATGCGGCGTTACCTTATGTGATCGTCAAGCGCGATCTCGCGCGGCTGCCCGGGGAACAGCTGTGCCATGCCTGGAACGAGGCCAGCTTCTTGTCCGCGGTGGTGGCCTTCGGTCCGCTCTCGATTCCGGTGCATTTCGTCAAGACACGCCGTTCCTTGGCCGGGCTCGGGCTCGGGCTCGGTGTCGCCGCAGGGGCGGTTTTGTGTTCGGCGCTGGCCGAAGCCGGGTTCGCCTGGGCGCTCGGCGTCTCCTGACAGTCTCGGACGGAATAACCCAGGATTGTCAATTGTCTCCGGCGCGTCCGCCGCGCTAGAAGCGGCTGGTCGACCCCCAGGAAAATCATGCAGGACGTACGCGCGCTCAATGAACTAGTGGCCAAGGAAAG
>DASYCL010000455.1:0-3398 GCA_036500245.1 Polyangiaceae bacterium
GAACCCGCTCGAGATGGACACGAAATGGCCCGATGTGATCGCCAAACTGAAGAGCGACCCAGCGTACACCGGCGCGTTCGCCGCGTTGTTCCCCGCGGGCATCACCCAAGAGACCGTAGAGAGCGCGATCGCCACTTTCGAGCGTACCTTGCTGACGCAGAATTCGCCCTTCGATCGCTGGCTCAAGGGTGACGACAACGCGCTCAGCGCGGAGCAGAAGGCCGGCTACGATCTGTTCAAGCGCGTCGGCTGCGTGGCGTGCCATCAAGGGCAAAACGTCGGCGGCAATATGTTCCAGCGCTTCGGCGTGATGGGCGACTACTTCGGCGATCGTGGACACGTCACCGAAGCCGACTACGGCCGTTTCAACGTGACGCACAACGAGTCCGATCGCTTCGTGTTTCGCGTGCCGTCGCTCAGAAATGTGGCGCTCACCGCGCCGTATTTCCACGACGGCTCCGCCAAGACGTTGCCCGACGCCGTGGGCGTCATGGTGAAATATCAGCTCGGCCGGAAGCTCGAGCCAGAGCAGATCGCGTCGATCGTCGCGTTTCTCGGGTCACTCACTGGCGAAGTGCCCGCGAGCGCAAACGTGGGAGGCTGACCCGGCCATGTCTGCGCTCCGGCAATTCGCGCTGATCTTGGCGTTCGTCGCGCTCGCGCTGGTCGGTTCCGGCTTGCTCTATTCGCGCTCGCGTTCGGCGGATTTCGACCGTCATGCGCAGGCGCTCGAAGCCATCGGCAACGTGCGGCACTTGAACGAGCTGCTCTCGGAGCGCGTCTTGGCTGCGCGCTTCGGCTTGCTCAACGAATACGATCCGATCACGCAAACCGAACTCGGCTTGGTCGGCGGCAGTGCCGAATTGCGCAATCGTCTGAGCAACGTCGTGGCGATCGATCCCGAGCTCGAGCGCGCGCTCGGCGAGCTCGGGCAAGCGATCGACAACGAGCGCACGGCGGTCGAACGCTTCAAGCGCGAAAACTCGGTGCTCAAAAATTCGCTCTATTATCTGCCGACAGCGGCGCGCGAGTTGGCGCAGAAAAATGAGCAATTCAGCGCTCCGCTCGACCGCTTGGTAGAAGCGGCGTTGGTCTTCAACCTGGTCGGCGATCAGGGCGCACAGGACGCCTATGCGAACACACTCGACCGCGTCGCGGCACAATCGCGCTCGCTGAACGCCGAACAAAGCTCGGATTTCTCCCTGCTGTTCGCGCACGCGCGCGCCATCGCCGAGCGCCAACCGCTGGTGGACGGTTCGCTCAAACAAGTGGTCGAAAGCGACGTGCCCGCGCGCATCTCGAGCGCGGAGCAAATCTACTATCAGCGCTTCGGCGAGATCGTCACGAGCTCGAACCACTACCGCAAAATCCTCTCGGCTTGGTCTTTGGTTTTGGTGCTCCTGGTCGGCGGAGCGGGGTTTCAGTTGCGGCGCTTGTATGCAGGTCTCGAGTCGCGCGTGGCAGAGCGCACGGCAGAGTTGTCGAAGGCGCTCGACGCACTTTGGGGCGAGATGAAGCTGGCGCGCAAAATCCAAGAAGCGCTCGTCCCGCCGCGCCCGCAAATCGCGGACTGCGAAGTCGCGGCCTCGATGAAGCCGACCGAAGACGTGGGCGGCGATTACTACGATGTCGTACACACGCCGGACGCCGAATGGATCTTGATCGGTGATGTGTCGGGCCACGGTGTGCCCGCGGGTTTGATCATGATGATGTGCCAGACCGCGGTGCGTACCGTGCTCGACGGCGAGCCGGAAATCATGCCCGATCGCTTGCTCGCGCGCGTGAACCTCGTGCTCACGAACAACATTCGTCAACTCGGCGAAGACAAGTACATGACGATCAGCGCGCTGCGCCGCGATCGCGACGGCACGGTGACCTTCGCCGGCGCCCATCAAGACATCTTCATCTATCGCGCCGAAACGCGCGGCGTGGAGCAGCTCGAAACGCACGGCGTTTGGCTCGGCTTGAAAGAACAAATCGGACACGCGCTCAGCTCCGAGCAGTTCCGGCTCGCTCCCGGGGACGTCATGCTCCTACTCACCGACGGCATTACTGAAGCTGCGCGGGACGGCAAAATCTTCGACACCGACGGTGTTCGCCGCGTGCTCGATCGCGCGCACGGCATGAGCGCGGAGCAAGTGCTGAGCACGCTCTTTTCGAGCCTCGCGGATTTCGAGCTCAATGACGACGCGACCGTGCTCGTGATCCGCCAGCTCGGCCCCGACGAAAAATCGCTTCCCCCTGGCCGAGTCGGCGCCGCTCTCGACGACGATTCGCCCGTCGCGCATTGAGGATGCTCGTCGCACCTACAAGTAGGTTTGAAGCGCGCGGCGCGGCATGGTTTGATTTCGCGATGCGAAGCGTTCAGTCTCGCGTGCTCGCTTCGGGCGCGCTCCTCTCGCTGACTCTGATTTTCGCCTGTTCGTCCACGAGCGACAGCTCGAACCCGAACGGCGCGAGCGGCAATTCTGGCAGTTCCGTCGGCGGCACGAGTGCCCACGCTGGAACTAGTTCCGCGGCAGGTTCTACGGCTCAAGCCGGCTCGAACGCGCAGGGCGGCGCCAGCGCCGGCAATGCCGGAACGAGCGCAGCGGGCAGCGCGGGCAGCGCGGGTTCGGTCGCGCAAGCGGGCAGCGCCGGAACGAGTGCTGACGGCTGCGCCAGCGCGCTGCTGTGTGACGACTTCGAAAAATACACGACCGGGATGCCGCCCGGCTCGCCGTGGACCAACAACGCGAACGGCGGCACCGTCACCGTCGATGCGACGCATGTGCACAGCGGCACGCACGCCGTCAAATTCGCCGCCGCGCTCTCGACCGACGCGAACAGCTATCGTTCCCTGATGATCAACTTGCAGAACTCGATGCTGCTCCCGACCATGGACAACGTGGTCTACGGGCGCATGATGTTCTTCCTCGACTCCGCGCCGACGATGAGCGTGCATTGGACGTTCATCGACGGCCAAGGCAAAGTCCCAGGCCAAAACTATCACTCGGTCTATCGCTACGGCGGCCAGCTCCCGATCACGAACGGCGCTGATTTCGTGGGCAGTCAGCTGATGGCCAACTACGACACCCCGGACAGCTACGCGACGCCCGCGGTCGGACCGAGCAGCGATTGCTGGCTCCACTCGGACAAAGTCGTGGTGCCGGTCGGCGCCTGGGCATGCGCCGAATGGAAGTTCGACGGCGCGGCGAACAAGATGCAATTCTGGCTGAACGGCAGCGAAGTCACGAGCCTCGCCATGAACGGCACGGGCCAAGGCTGCGTGCACGAAGACGCGACCTTCGCTTGGTCCGCACCGAGCTTCGATCGCATCGACCTCGGCTTCGAATCCTACCAAGCCGACGACGCGCGCAACCTCTGGATCGACGACGTCGCGATCGGCACGCAGAAGA
>DASYCL010000456.1:0-1615 GCA_036500245.1 Polyangiaceae bacterium
CGAGGCGCGCGGCGCGATGGTCGTGCACTTGACGCATGCTGCGGGCATTTCATCGACCGGCGATAGCGAGCTCGACCGGCGCCTGCCGCTCGCGGAGCGCTACGAGATCGGTGAACCGACCGCTCTCTGTGTGAACGAGACGCGGGCGCGCGGCGCGCGGGTGCTTGCGGTGGGCACGAGCGTCACGCGCGCGCTCGAAGCATCGGCACACGACGGCCGCGCGCGGCCCGGCTCGGCGCGCACTTCACTCTTGCTTGGTCCGGGTTCGACGCTACAGATTTGTAGCGGGCTTTTGACCGGACTTCACGAGCCCGGCACGAGCCACTACTCGCTGCTCGAAGCCTTTGCGCCGCGCAGTCTGCTCGATCGCAGCTTCGTGCACGCCGAGCAGCGAGGCTACTTGCAGCACGAATTCGGCGATTCCTGTTTGATTTTGCCGGGCTCGCTTGCCGGGCGCGTGCCGGCAGAGCGTGCGAGTGTTCGGCGATCGCCGTGTGAAGTTGAAAGACGGTTAGCGAGAAAAAACTCTGCGCCGCCGTAGCCCGAGCGCGAAGAGCCCGAGCGGCAGCGCGAAGAATAGCGCCGTTCGGGTGCCGCGCGGTGGCGCCGCGAGCGCGCAGCCGCCGGAGTCGCTCGAATCCGCGGAGCCGCTCGAGCCGTTGGTGACGCCGCTGCCCGCGGCATTCGAACCGGCGACGGCATTTGCCGTCCCTGCGGCGCTGCTCGTCGCACCGCTTGCCCCACCCAAACCAACATTGCCGGAACCGCTCGCGCTCATGTTGCCACCCGCGCCAGCATTCGCGTTGCTCGAACCGCTCGCCGCGTTGCCTCCCGTGGCGTTACTCGCGCCGGCGTTTGCACCGCTTTCGCCGGCTTGCGCTGCGCCGCCCGAGCTCGCACCGCCCGTGCTGGTCCCCGCCACACCGCCTCCGCTCGCGGCGCCGGTGTTGCTGCCGCCGGCGCCCGTGCCGCCGCTGCCGCCGGATCCGCCTGGATTCGTGCCTTCTGGCACGAACTCGAAGTCGCGAACCACGACTTCGACGTTTTTGCCGTCGGACGGCGGCGCGTCGAAGCACCACAAGTTCATACCGAGCGGCATCGCTTGTTGCGGGATATTGGTTGAAGGATCCGTGGGCGCGTAGGTCCACGAGTTCAACAGGTTGTTCGTGCTCGTCACGGGCTCGAAGCCGTTGATCAGAAAATTCTGAATGCTGCTCGAACTCCAGATGAAGCGCGAGGTCGAGAAGGTGCCGCCGTTGAGCGAAAACTTGTAGCTCTTCTCGCCGATCGTTTTGCCGGAGTTCGGGTAGTCGGTCCAATCGCCGTTCGTGCCCGTCGGGTGACCCCAGAAGGCGTATTCGATGTCGATCTCGTTGGTGCCGTCAGCGCCGATGCCGGCGGCGGGACCATAGGGGAACAGACCGAGCACGACGTTCTGATCGAACTTGTCGATCGGGCCGTCGACTTGCCACTGATAGGTGCCGAAGCCGAGTTTGTCGCTGCTGAAGATCTCCGCGGCGGTCCACGTGCCGCCGTTGTTGGTGATTTTCAAATGCAGGTAGCCATTTTCGTCGACCGAGACGTTGTTTGGGCTGCCTTGCGCGACGCCCGCCAT
>DASYCL010000457.1:0-7589 GCA_036500245.1 Polyangiaceae bacterium
GACCTTGCGCTCTTCGAGCACGCGTAAGAGCTTGGCTTGAATTCCGAGCGGGAGCTCGCCGATCTCGTCGAGGAACACCGTGCCGCCGTTGGTTGCCTCGAGTAGGCCGTGCTTCGAACGCAGCGCACCGGTAAACGCGCCGCGCTCGTGACCGAAGAGCTCGCTCTCAAGCAGCGACTCCGACAAGGCCGCGCAGTTCAAACGCAAGAAGGGTTGGTTCGAACGTGTCGAGTTGGTATGAATCGTCTCGGCCAGGATTTCTTTGCCGACGCCGGTTTCGCCGGTCAGGAGCACGGTCAAGTTGCTGCTCGCGATGCGGAGCGCGAGTTGATATTTTTCGACCATCACCGGATCGAGAATGTGCGGCGTGACGGACGGCGCTTCCGGCGCGAACGCGCCGGGTGGAATCGAGCGCGAAACGCGCTCGCGCAGTTGCAGCTCGGCGAACACCGAACCGAGCCTCAGCGAATCCCGCAGCTTGAGCGGCACCGGTTTTTGTGCCGACAAACGCGCGCCGAGCACGTGTTTGTTGCGCCGCGTCTGCTCGTCGTCCGGGGCTTGCGCATCCTGCACCGAAGGCACGACGTAGGTGCCGTTCGCGCTGCCCAAATCTTCGACTTCGATGTTCGCGCCGACGTGTAAGCACAAATGATGGCGCGACACGCTCGGATCATCGACTTGAATGTCGTTTTCCGGCGCGCGCCCGACGCTGACTCGCCCCGCTTGCGGCAGTGCGTAGGCGTGGGCCGCGCGCCCCAGATAAAAAACGAGTTCGCGCTGTGCTTCTTCCATGTGCGAACGCCGGCGGGCGGAGAGAGCAATGAGCGTACCACAGCCTTCGAAGTCGAGCGGCGAGGCCCGCCAGAGCCGATTTGCGCACTTACAGCGAGCAGCTGGGAAAAGAGCCGGTCCAGTTGCGCAGCGCAAGTTGCGCAACTGCTTTGCCTGACTCGCGCCATTGTAAGCGAAGGCAGCCGGGCTCACGGCTCGGTGCGCTCGGCACAACGTCGAGAATCGCCGAGGAAGCGCGCGCGGCTCGACAGTGCCGACATTTGGCACGCGGCCTGCACAAGACTCGCAAAAAGATGAGTCGAAGTGCGATTCGAGCGGGCGCATCGACTGCTCTCGCGGCGAGGACAGCTTGGATCTGCGCATTGTCGCTACTCGGCTGCGCCGCCATCGATCGAAGCAGTCTCCAAGCCACGGGCGGCAGCGGAGGCGTGAATTCCGCAGCCGGCAGCGCGAATGCCGGCGCGAGCTCGAGCCCGAGCGGCGGCACCGACAGCGGCGGAATCGCGGCCAGTATGGGTGGGATAGCCGATTCCGGCACGAGCGGCTCGAACTCGGGCGGCGGAACGCGCAGCACCGGCTCGAGCGGATCGTCGGCAGGCGGATCGGCTAGCGCGAGCGCACCAGACGGCGGCAGTGACGCGATCGGCGAAGGCGGCGCGCCGACGGTCGGCGACCCGTTCAGCGGCACGCAGATACTGACCGGCCTCGACGACGGCTATTACACGCTGTCCGCGTCGGTCACGAAGAGCGGCGCCGGCAACTGCTACATTAGCGTCAAAGACTACGGCGGCGGCCCCGAGCGCATGACCAGCCTGCCAGTGACCGCGCTGCCGATGACGATCGTCACGCGGGGCGTTCAGGTCGTCGGTGGTCAGGCCACGATTGGTTTTTATCAGGACGCGGACGCGACGGACTGCGTCGCGGGCAGCGCGGAGTTCACGCGCGACGATATTCCGTATCAGTTCTTGAAAGGCGGAGACACGACCGAAGTCACGCGCACCGAAGCTTCCGGCGCGGTGTACCGTGAGACCGACGGCACGCCGACTGACCCGTTCGTGATCCTGAAGAACCACGGCTACAATATCGCGCGGCTCCGGCTCTACAACGATCCCGGAAACCCCGATTTTTCGCCTTCGAATCAAATGCCGCCCTATGCCGGTCCAGCCGACATTCTGGCGTTGGCAAAACGCGCCAAGGCACAAGGCATGATGATCGAGCTCACCTTCCACTACAGCGATTACTGGACGAACGCGGGCACGCAATGCTTGCCGCACGATTGGGCCGATCTCACGACGTTCTCGGACGTGATGGCCGCGATGGCGAGCTTCACCCAAGACTTCATGACGCAAATGGCGGAGCAAGACACGACGCCGGAATACGTCTCGATCGGCAACGAGACGAACGCGGGTTTGCTCTATCCGTTCGGCTGTGCGTACGTGCTGCAAGCTTCTCCCTACTGCCCCACGGAGAAATGCACGACCGCGAATTGGTCCGAGCTCGGGCAGCTCTACGGCGCGGCCTACGACGCGGTCAAAGCCGTCTCGCCCAGCACGCAAGTGATCATTCACTTGGCGTACGACAACGGCTCGAGCCCCGCCGCTGCGTCCTCGGACTTCAACGCGTATTTCAGCCAAATCGCCGCGAACGGCGGCAGATACGACATCAAAGGGCTCACCTATTATCCATTCTGGTCGCGCCAAAAAGTGAGCGACCTAGTCAGCATGGTGAACCTCGCTACCGCCGCCGCGGATTCGAAGCCAATGATCATCATGGAGTCCGGCTACAACTGGAACCCGACGCGACAAGACGGCACGCTCGGCCAGCTCACGAACGACGGCCCCGAGACCTACCCGAGCACGCCCGAAGGGCAGAAGGATTTTCTGCTCGAGCTCTACGCGGGCATCAAGAACGTGAATGGCGGCCGCTGCATCGGAGACCTGTATTGGGATCCGATGAACATCATCACCGACAGTCAGGTCAGCAACACGGCCATGTTCGATTTCTCCGGCAACGCGCTGCCGGCACTCGACGCGGCACAGTTCAACAACTGAGAACGCATGGATTTCATCAACTCGGCATTGAGGCAGCGGACGAGCCTCGTCCACCTGATCGCCGGGTTGGTCATTGTCGTGATTTTGCCGCTCTTGATCTTCGAAATGCGGGGTTTTTTCCGCAGCAAAAAGCCAGCAAAGCGCGTGACCCAGGCAAAATCCGCGGCACCGAACGACATCGAGAGCGCCGGGCGCGAGGCGACTCAGCCACTCGAGATCGGAATGCCGCGTGAGCCCGAAGATCGCGATTCGTCGCCGGTGGTGCCACAAGTATTTTTGTTGTGTCAGGACGACGTTGAGCCGGACGAAGCGACGTTCCCCTATGCGCGCATCTTGGTCAGCGCGCGCGGCGACAGCGACGCCGGCAAGAAGCGACCCGGCAACGAAGACAGCTTCTTGCTCCTGCCGGAGCACTCGCTGTTCGCCGTGGCCGACGGCATGGGCGGCTACCACGGCGGAAAAACCGCGAGCTCCCTCGCGGTCGACACGCTGCGCACCGCCTTCGATCAAACCGCGTTCGACGACGAATTCCTATCGGATGCGCCGATCCCGCGCCGCGGCCGCGAGCTCGCAACGGCATTGGTCAAGGCGAACCGCGCCGTATTTAGCGCCGCACAAGCCACGCCGGAGCTCAACGAGATGGGCACCACACTCGTGGCGGCCCGCTTTTCGCCGGATAAACGCCGCGTCTACGTCGGCCACGTCGGTGATAGCCGTTGCTATCGCCTTCGCGGTTCGACGCTGACGCAGATCACGACCGATCACACGATGCGGCACCTCGGCATGGATGGGCCACACGCGAACGATCTGTTTCGCGCCGTTGGCATCGACCCGAACGTCATCATCGATTTAGTGGTCGACATGCCGCAACCGGAAGACATCTACCTACTGTGTTCCGACGGCCTGTCCAAAATGGTCAGCGACGAACAGATCGGCGAAGCATTGCGCGGCGAAGCCGATTTGGAAGCAGCCGTGTATCGTTTGATCGAGCTTGCCAACGACGCAGGAGGGCGGGACAACATAACGGTGATTTTAGTGCGCGTGCGCGAACAGCTGGCGCTCGAGGCTGAACTTTCGGACAGCTCGCCAGAGAGCCCAGCCGTCGAAGACAATCGTTTGGACGCGAACGAGATTCATGTGCCGGTCACCGGCGCCGAGCGAGGAAGCGCGCGATGACCGCAACCACTGCCAGGCCTCCCTTCAAACGATCTCAGACGCCATTTTCGTCGACCATCCTCGTGCGACCAAAGAGCGAAATTCTGTTCGAAATTTTCGGCGGCACGCTCGGGCGAGTGCAACTCGGTCGCATGCTCTCGGGCAATGACGTCGGGCGTTTGGTGCTGCTCCGCGAGCTGCCTGGGCCGCCGGCGGCCGAGTTCGAATTGGAGGTCGAGCAGGTCAAGTCGATCGCGCACCCGCGCCTGGCCAAGACGCTTGGCATTTTCCGAGCAGCCGAAACTTGGCAACTGGCGAGCGAATACATTTCCGGCGTCAGCTTGTTCGAACTCTGCCAAACGATCGCGAACCGCGGCGAAAAAATGGATCCCGCGGTGGCCGCGCGCGTGATGCTCGATGCGCTCGAAGGGCTCGTCGCCGCGCGCGAGCTCTTGCCGAACGCAGCGAGCACGCGCTGCATTTTCGCCGAGAGTATTTGGGTTGCCGACTTCGGCGAAACATTCTTGGCCGAAGTCCTGAGCTCCGCGCTCTTGGCGCGCGCCAAGCTCGAAGGCAGCGACGAGACGAGCTCGACGAACAGCGTCGAGGACCGCGATCTGGCGGTAGCAGGGCTTTTGCTCCTCGAGCTCGCCTGTGGCTCGACCGAACCGAGCGCGCTCGAAAACCCGCTCGTGCCCACCGCGCTGCGCGACGTCATCGCGCGCGCCACCGGCATGCGCCAAGCGCCGCGCTTCACGTCACTCGGCGCCTTCGTCGGCGCGCTGTCCGCGCTCGACGTCATCGCCTCGGACGACGCGGTGAGCGAAGAACTGCGCCGCTTGATGGGCTCGGTGCTCGAGATCCGGCGTCAGAAATTAGCGATGACCGAGCGTGTCGCCGAGCAACCGAGCGAACAGGACGAAACCAAATTCTTCCGCGCCGCTGCGCGCAATCCGCAGCGCGACACGGCGCGTCCGCCTGCGAATCCGAGCGCGCAGCTCTCGGCCGAAGCCAAAATCATCCCGAGCCCGAGCCTGCGCATCGTGGCGCGCTCCGAGCCGCCCGACGATCCGACCATGATTTTTCGGCGCCCGAAGGAAGACGAAGCACCCGCACCCGAGCCGGAGGCTTCGCCGCGAATCGAAGCGACGAATGCCCCGGCGCCACGCGACTCGACGCGTGCCAACGAAGCCGTGTCGCCGTCCGCGTCGGCGGCTCCGTCGAAGCTCGGGCCCGCGCTCGACCTCGCGCCGCAAAAGACCGGGCATAATTGGCGGATTGCGATCTTGCTCCTGCTGCTGACTGCGGCGGTCGCGTTTTTTGCGGCGTCGAGCGCGACTTTCACGCGGAGACACGCCGGCGTTTCGCCGCACCCGAGCTGGCTTCGATCGGAGCTCGGTAAGCTTCGTCACTGGTTCTGAGTTTGGAGCGACTCGCGAGCGGGCTACCAGTGCGCGTAGTGGCGTCCGCGCTGAACCCCAACCCTACCCTGATTTTCTAGCAACGCTCGCGGCGTGCTGCTTTCGTGCAGCACGCCGCCGCGACGCTCGGATCAGGGCTTGAACTCGTCCATCACCGGGAGCGCGCGCGAGTTGAAGTCGAACATGGCTTGGTTTTCCCAGCTGTCGCCACTCGCGGGGTTAGTCGGATCCCAACCATTGCCGGGCACGGCCGTCCAAGTTGCGTCCCAGTAGTACGCGCCCAAGCCCATCCCGTTCGGAACCGCGCGCACGATCGATAGGATGTCGCGAAAATTCGCGGCTTGGCCTTCGGGCGTCGCCGGATAGCCATCGATCAGCTGGCTCTGGAGCCCGATCGAGTTGTTCTCGTTGTCGTTGAAGCCGAGCGTGAACGGGTAAGCGGTTTCGACCACGACGACTTCTTTGCCGTAGCGCTGCGCCATGTCGTTCAAGTTGAATTGCAGCGGGCCGAGCGGACCGTGCCAGTACATGTAGTACGACGCGCCGATCACGTCGAAGTCCACGCCTTGCGCGGTGATGTTGTCGAACCACCAGCGGAAGGTGCCGTTGTCTCCGCCGCTCGCCAAGTGGAGCATCACTTTGGTGCGCGGCGAACACAGCTTGACCGCCTTGTACCCGGCTTTGAGGAAGCGCGCGAGGTTCGGCCAATTCGGCGGGTTCCAAGTGCTGCCGTCGGGGAACAAGATGCCGGAGTTGATTTCGTTGCCGAGCTGAACCATCTCGGGCGTGACGCCTTCGGCGCGCAAGCTCAAGCACGCGGCGAGCGTGTGATCGAACACCGCTTTCTCCAGTTGATCGACGCTGAAATTCGCCCACGCCGCAGGTTTGGTTTGGGTGCCGGGATCGGCCCAGGTATCCGAGTAGTGCAAGTCGACGAGCACGCCGAGCCCGGCTTGTTTCGCGCGCCGGCCCATTTCGGCAAGCTCGCGAATGTTGTGGTGGCCGTCCGCGGGGTTCACCCACACGCGCAAGCGGATCGCGTTCGCTCCATGCTCGTTCAAGATCTCGAGCGCGTCACGCTTGCGGCATTGATGCGTGCGCTCATCATCGAAGTATTCGCCGCCGAAATCGAGCGACTTTTTCAGGCTCGAAACGTCCGCACCCAAGATCGACAAGGTCGCATCCCCCGGGACGAGCTCGACGTCGTCGTAGTTCGACCATTCACCGCCGGCCGCGGTCGAGTGCAAACGAATCGTGCACGAGCCGTGGTGGCGATCCAAGCGCGCCGACACCACGATCTGCAGCCATTCGTCAGCGGGCGCGATTGGCACGTAGGTACGCTCCACTCCGCTGCCGCAGTCGAGCTCGAGTGAAGCGTCGTTCGAGCCGGTGCTGCGCCTGGCCCACACGCGCGCCGTGTACCACCCGCGATCGAGGCCACTCACGGTTTGCTCCGTGTCCACGCTGTAGTCCTCGGGGTTCCAATTGCTCAGTCGGAAACTGCCACTCTGACCGCCGAACTCGGTGAACGACGCGTCCACCGAACCGCTCTTCGTCCAGCCGGTTGGGGTCGCGACGCCCGTGCCGTCAGCTTCGAAGCCGGGATTGACCACGGTCGGCGTCGTCGCTGCCGCGGCGGTGCCTGAAATTCCCAACGCCAAGCTCAACACACATGAACCGGTGAATGTCGATTTTCGCATGAACCTCTCCTTTGCTCGTTTCGTGCCCACAATCGTTCCCGCAAACTGCGAGTCCCCCGTCGGCTCGCCAAGGCTCGAATTAACCTCCGAAGACCCGTGTTTCCCCGCGTGGGTCGCGCCGGCGCAAGCGCACCCGGACTTACAAATACTCAAGCTACAGAGCGCGCGAATCGAGCAACCTTGCGCGACACGCGCGTGCCCGACTCGAGCAAACGCGAACGCGACGGCCGCAAAGCGGAGCCGCGCAGATGACTCGCGCTGTCGAGTTTCGCCGGCTCGTTCATTTGCGTTCGCTCAATTTTCCGCCGGCTTTGCGGTAAGCGAGCCAGCAGGTCGGGCAGCACCATTCCGCGATTCGGTCGCCGTTTTTGCTCAAATGCGTGGTGAGCCGCCAGCCGTGCTGCGCGCTGATCAAGGTGTAGTTGGATTCGGTGCGAGGTGCGCGCGCGCGACACCCAGTGCACACTCGT
>DASYCL010000458.1:0-7275 GCA_036500245.1 Polyangiaceae bacterium
GGATGTAGTCACCGGCAACGACGAGTGACGCTTTCTTTTTATTGATGGTCACGCGTCACGCCGCGTTTCGGCACAGCCTTCGGCGTCGCGTTTCGGCTTTCCTGAGCGCACCGCGCGTCAGTCGTCGCCGCTGTCGTCGTCCGAATCCGATTCTTCGTCGGAGTCCGACTCTTCGAGCTCTTGATCGAGATACAGATCCGCGTCGAGATCGGAATCCCGCGCCGTCGTCGCAGCCACGACGGGAGAGGGCGGCTTTTCGTCCGGCTTGGGCGGCGAAGACGAGCGCGCCTTGGTCGCGTCGTAGTCCTCGATCCGCTTTTCGATGCTCAAAAGCGCGTTCATGATCGACTCGCTCACCATCGACACGATCACCGGCAGCTGGCCCTTGAGCGCTTCGTAGTAACGCTGGCGCTCGGTCGAATGGATGATCGCTGGCGGGTGACCGGCGCGCATCAAGAGCACGTTCATGAGTAAGCGCGCGACCTTGCCGCTGTCTTGCGGGAAGGGGAAAACGCGCAACAAGTCGTAATGCACGCGCGCCGCGATTCGGATTGGGCTCTTCAGCTTCTTCGGCTCGGGCCCGTTCAGCCAATCGATGACTTGGCGCGCTTTGTACGCGATTTTATCGGGCGCCGCGTACTCGTGGAAATAGAGACGGTGCTGCGGAATGTCCTTCCGATACTTCACCGTCTTCACGTCGCCCTCCTCCGGATGGAGGATGCAGTAAATCTTTTTGATCGTGTCGAGGTTGATCGGAACGCGCTTCTTCTCGGACAACTCGCGCACGTACTCGATGGCTTGGCGATGACGACGGATCTCGTCGCACACCGGCTGCAAACCCGAGTCCGCAACCACGCTCATATTCGGATCGATCGCGGTCTTCAGCTCTTGGAAGGTGTAGACCACGCCTTCGAGCGCGCTGTCGTGATACACCCACGACATCTCGAAGCTCTCGCGATATTCACGTTGGAACTGATCGTCCAAGCCGTTCAAACGCTCGTTGATCAGCGCCCAACGCTCTTCGATCGATAGTGGCGGCGGGGCAGGTGGCGGCGGTGGCGGCGCGGGAACGGCGGGTTGTGCCGCCACGGCGCGTGGCGGATCTTGCGCGATATCCGGCATGCGCACGCCGACCAACTTTTGCCGTTCATCCAATTCGTGACGGCGCGTCGTGCCGGATTGATTGGGAATCGTGTCAGGACGGTACTGGCGCGTGGTCACGCCGCGGCCAATGCCGTCGCCGCGTTGCGAGCGTTTACTCGCGCGCGCGACTTTGCCTTCGAGCGCCCGGCGCGCGGCTTCGCGCTCGGCCCGAATCCGTTCGCGCTCGGCTTCCTTCGCTTTGCGATAAGCTTCGCGTTCGGCTTCTTTGGCCTTGCGCTCTTCTTCTTTGATGCGCCGCACTTCTTCGCGCTGAGCTTCGCGCTCGGCGATCTTCTGCAGGCGCTCTTCTTCTTTGGCGCGACGGATGCGCTCGCGCTCGTCGTCCTTCGCCTTTTGCGCGGCGAGCTTCGCGGCCTTCTGTTCGGCCGCCTTGCGAGCATTCGCGGCCTCTTTTTCTTTCAGCGCGCGGGCGCGTTCTCTATCGCGCTCCTTTTTGAGTCGCTCGGCTTCCTTAGTCTTTTGCGCTTTGAGTCGCTCGGCATCTTTGCGTTGCCGGCCTTTGTCGCGCTCCTTTTTGAGTCGCTCGGCTTCCTTGGTCTTTTGCGCTTTGAGTCGCTCGGCCTCTTTGGCCTTCTTCTCGCGCTCGCGTTCTTTCTTTTCGCGCTCGCGTTCCTTTTGCTGCGCGAGCTTCAGCCGCGCGGCGCCCTTCTTGGCAGCAGCCTTCGCCGCCTTAGAAGAAATCTTCTTTTTTGCTGGGCGCGCGGCCGAGCCTTTCGAAGCTTTCTTCTTGGCTGATTTGGTCTTGGCCGACTTGGTCGGACGCTTTGGCTTCCCGGCCGGCTTCTTCTTAGCCGGCTTGCGGGCCTCCTTGCGTCGATTGCTGCCGGCCTTCGCCTTAGCGCGACCTTTTTTCGGGGTGGCTTTCTTACTTCGAGCGGACATCGCGGAGATTCAGCGGGAAAATGTAGCTGGACCCGTACCCGCGCCCGTCCTAGCGAACACACAGTGCTCCCTCTACCGGGCGCGCCTGCGAGCCTGGAGTTCAAGTCGAGGCGGCGGGACCGGAGTCCCTAGGGCAAAGCTCTCGGCAACCTAGTCGGCTCGCGTGCAATCCGTCAAGGTCCAGCTGCGTGTCTTTTGGACCATTGAGGCGACCCCTTGCCGGGCATCGACAATCAGTGCTTAGCGCGCTTTTGTCCAACACGACCGCACGGGATCACTTGAAATAGTCGGGGTAAAGTTCGCTGTTCACGAGCGTCCGATTGCGCTCGGTCAAGACTTCGACGCCGCTCTCCGTGACCAGCACCGTGTGTTCGAACTGAGCGGACAACGAGCCGTCTGCGGTCACGGCCGTCCAATCGTCGTCCAAAACATCCACTTCCCACGATCCGACGTTCACCATCGGTTCGATGGTGAAGGTCATCCCGGGCTTCAATCGTTCGCCTTTGCCCCATTTGCCGTAGTGCATCACTTTGGGCTCATCGTGGAATTTTCGACCGATTCCGTGTCCCACGAAGTCCCGCACGACCGAACAACCGTGGCCCTCGGCGAATTCCTGAATCGCGGCGCCGATGTCACCCAGGCGGGCGCCGGGCTTCACCTGCGCGATGCCGAGCGCGAGACAGCGGCGGGCGACCTCGACGACCCGACGCGCATCTTCCGAGACCTTACCCGCGTAAAACGTCGCGGAAGTGTCGCCGTGGAAGCCCTTATAGATATGAGTCACGTCGATATTGATGATGTCGCCGTCGCGTAGCGCGCGTTCGCCCGGAATGCCATGGCAGACCACTTCGTTGATCGAAGTGCACACGCTTTTCGGGAAACCCTTGTAGTTGAGCGGTGCCGGGCGCGCGCCTTGCTTGAGCGTGTGCGCGTGAACGAAGGTGTTGATCTCTTCGGTGGTGATCCCCGGCCGCACGATCTCGCCCACGGCGGACAGCGTTTCCGCTGCTAAGCGCGAAACTTCGCGCATGGCCTCGATTTCTTTTGGGCCCTTGATTTCGACGGAAGTACTTCGAAGGTGCATGTCCATGGCGCTCGCTCGCGTTGAGTAGTCGGGTCGAATGTATCACTTTCGCGTGGGCGCGGCCCGGCGGATTTCCAAGATCTGCTGGCGCAATGCGGTGCTATTCGGCTCGCCGTGGAAGTGCAAAACCACGCGGTCGCCATCGCGATAGCGGCGCACCATGAGCAGCACTTCGTGTCCGACCCAGCTGCCCTGGGCGCGGTCGAGCCAATGAAACGAGGGATCTTTCCCCGAGATATTCAGCGAGATCGGTTCCGAGGGCAGCGCACCGATCAGGCTTTCGAGCGGGCGAAACGATAGGCCGTAGCTGCGATTGTTCCCGAGCGCGCCCTCGCTGCCGTTGAGCGAAACTGTGGCCACTTTGACCAGCCAGATGTTCTCCGCGCGCGAGACTCGGTCCGCGAAATGGGGATCATCGCCGGCGTTTCCGGGCACGAAGGCCGTGTCGAATAAGTGCCCGGAAAGGCCGTCGTCGAGCAGCGTCGCGTCCTCCGGACCGTAGGCAGGCAGGCCCGCTGCCGGCGATCTCGCGGGCTCGGCGGCGCACGCCTGCGCAAAGATTAGCGAGCCGATCGAGAGTCCTATCGCGCGCGGAGAAGGCAAGGGAAGAAGCTTCGGGGAAAGCGGAAAATGGCGGCGCTTTGACTTATTGACGGAGCGGCTTCGTCGAACTCGATGCTTGAGTGCTAAACCTGACAAGTGTTAGCTTCACGCGCCGCCCGCCCGGCGCGCACGCTCGAGATTTCCGGAGGATAGCAATGAGCCTGAGACTCTTCGTTACGCTTTTCGCGGTGGGTATGGCATCGACGACGCTCGTCGTCGAGCCCGGAGTGGCACAAGGCAAGGATAAACCCGCGGAAAAAACCGCACCGGGCGCCGGCGCCATCGAAAAGACGGTGGGCATGCCTCCGAAAGGTCTGCACTGGGACCTGACGCTCGAAGGCGTCGCCAAACTTTACGACAAGGTGTTCGAAGACGAATACCTGCCGCTCTTGAAAAAGGCCGAGCCCGGCAACGAAATGACGGCGCTCGAGGACGAGCTCAAGACCAAGCAAGGCATCCTGCGCCGCGGCCGGATCGACTTCGGCAACATCCCGACCGGCGTCGATCAGTCGCCGCTCAAGGGCGAGTACAGCTATCGCAACGGGGAGAGCATGGCGAGCCTGCGCTTGCGCAGCGGCACCGAACGCCATTTCTTCTTTTTCAGCGACAAGCTGTGGAAGGTTTACGACGAGCACAAGCTCACCAAGGGCGGCGCGCTCGGCGAGAATTTCCAAGAAGCCGTGAAGATCTTGGAAAAGCGCTTCGGCGCTCCAGGTAAAGCCGTGCCCGCCAACTACGACAAAGGCCACCCCTTTGACGAAGTGCAGTGGCACGACTCGGACAAATACATTCGCGCGATCGATCGCGGCAACATCCTCGGCGTGGTCTACATGGCCAAGTCCATCTCGGACAACATCGGGCAGTACCGAAAGAACCAACCCGAAGATCTCCACGAGATGGACAAGGACGTCGCTGCGGCGACCGCTCACCCGCCCACCGATCCTTCGAAGAAATCCGACTCGAGTACCGACAAAGACAAGGACAAGGACAAGGACAAGAAGGGCAAGAAGTAACTCATCGCGTTCGGTTGCGAGCGCGAGCGCGCGGTCGAAACTCGCCGCGCTCGCTCAACGACGACAGCGCGTGAGGACATCGAGCGTGTTGGAGCAGCGCGCGAAAGCGCAGCGCGCTCGGTTAGCCGAGTCGCGCCGCGCCGCCCGGAATCAGTGGACCTGACGTGAGCGTCACCGTGATGCCTGGCGCGACTTTGCTGAGCGGCGGCTCGAAAATGCGGCGGCGCGCCAACGTATTTCCGGGGCAACCCGAGAAACGCCCGGTGACGTGCAAGGAAACCCCCGTATCCTCTACGGAAACCAGGTAGAGGTCGCCGCCATCGGCCCGGACCAGCGGCGCGAGGACCTCGCGCAGGACCCGGACAATTTCGTCTTTGGCTACCGCCATCCGAGCTCGCAACCTACCACGACGCTTGACCAAACCGCGAGGCTTACTCTAGGTTCCCGCCCGCTTCGCCAGCCGGGACACGAGTCTCGACCGGAGCGGCCGCGGGCGAACACGCTTTTGCTCGCCGCTGGCAACCGCGCTACCGGGTGCTAACGTTTGGTTAGTCCGGGCTTTCACGTAGTAGAGGATAGTATGGCCGTTCACATTCGCCTTGCCCGTCATGGCACGAAAAAGGCTCCGTTTTTCCGCATCGTCGTTACTGATCATCGCAACCCGCGTGATGGCCGTCACCTCGAAAACATCGGCACGTTTCATCCCGCTGCCGAGGGTGTGCTGAACCTGGATCGAACGCGCCTCGAGTACTGGCAGAAGCAAGGCGCTCAGCCTTCCCACACGCTCACCCAGCTCCTGAAGAAGAATCCGGCGCCGCCTGCTCAGAGCTGAGCTTGCGTCCTCGGTTGAGGTGCTTTTCTCCTCCGCTGTTTTTCCCCTTCCCGCACCTTTATCGGGCAAGTAGCCCGACGATACCGGAGTTGCCGAGTCATGGCTCTCAAGGAATTGATTGCAACGATCGCCCAGGCATTGGTCGACGACCCTGATAGCGTCGAAGTGACCGAAATCGAAGGCGACCACAACTCGCTGATCGAGCTGAAAGTCGCCAAAAACGACATCGGCAAAGTGATCGGCAAAGATGGGCGCACTGCGCAGTCCATGCGCACGATCTTGACCGCGGCCTCGACCAAAATCGGCCGCCGCGCGCACCTCGACATCGTCGACTGAGCGCCGCCAGCATTTGTGCCGCGATGTCGACTGCGAGTGACTCGCGACCAGGGGCAACCGGCGCCCAAGACACGCTCGAGATCGGGCGTATCAGCAAAGCGCATGGCATTTTGGGCGAGCTCAGGATCGTGCCGCATTGGCCTTCGAGCGACAGCTTGCTTCGCGTCGAAAAGCTATGGCTTTCGGCGAACGGTCGCAGCGCGATGTACGTCGTCGAACACGTGCGCGCCGTCCCGCGCGCGTTCTTGGTGAAGCTCGAGGGCGTGGATGATCGCAACGCGGCCGAGGCATTGCACGGCGCGACGGTACAGTTGCCACGCGCGCTGCTTCCGCCGCTCGCGCCCGGTGAATACTACTTGGTTGATTTGATTGGGGCGCGCGTACTCGGCCCAGACGGCGACGTTGGGGAAGTGATTTCGGTCGCCTCGCATCCGACCGTCGATGCCGTCACGATCAAACTTCAAAATGGTGCCACGGCGGAGCAAGCGCTGTCGGAGCCCTGGCTTGCGAGCGTCGACGTCGGTTCGCGGCGCATCCTGCTGAGCTCGCTCGACGGCTTGATCTAGCGCCATGCAGCTCGCGATCGTCACGCTTTTTCCGGAGCTTTTCGCGCCGTTCCTCGAACTCGCGTTCGTGGGCCGGGCGATCACTTCGGGCACGCTCCGCGTGCATTTGGAGCCGATGCGAAAGCACGGTCTCGGTAAGCACCTGAGCGTCGATGACACGCCGTATGGAGGTGGCTCAGGCATGCTGATGCGTCCGGATACTACTGTCGCCGCGATCGAGGCGGCTGAGGTTGCGCTCGCTTCAACGGAGCGTCCACGGCGAATCCTACTCACGCCTCAAGGCGCCCGCTTCACTCAAGCGAAGGCGCGCGAGCTCGCGAACACACCGAGTCTGATGTTGATTTGCGGTCGCTACGAGGGCTTCGACGAGCGAGTGCGTCACTTCGTCGACGAAGAGCTGTCGCTCGGCGACTTCGTGCTCACCGGCGGTGAAGTCGCGGCGATGTGCGTGATCGAAGCCTGCATTCGTCTGCTGCCCGGCGTGCTCGGTAACGCAGAGTCGACGCGCGAAGAGTCGTTCAGCGGCGAGTACGCTGGGCTCCTCGAGTATCCGCAATACACACGCCCGGTGCGCTTCCGCGAGCTGGAAGTGCCGGAAGTATTGCGCTCCGGCGATCACGAAAAAGTGCACGCCTGGCGCGCGACTGCGTCCGCCGAGCGCACGCGCCAACGGCGCCCGGATTTGCTGAAAATTCAGCCAAAATCCGGGACCGGAGAGGGCACATGAGGCGAGTGGCCGCGGCGCTCGTGCATCACCCGGTTCACGATCGCGCGCGCGCCGTAGTGACGAGCGCG
>DASYCL010000459.1:0-24903 GCA_036500245.1 Polyangiaceae bacterium
GCGCGCGACCATCCGCCCGCGTGGCGATGGCATAACCGCGGCCGAGGATCGTGAGCGGCGAAAGGCCGTCCAAACGCACCGCCAGATCCGACAAATTCCCGGCGTGACGCGACAGCCGGCGGCGCATCGCGCTGTCGAGGCGCACGTCGAGGGGGCCGAGCTCGACGCGCGCGTTGGCGAACACCGCGCGCGGATGGCGCGCGTACAAACGTCGCGTGAGTAGCTCGTTTTGCGCGCGACGCGAGGCGAGCGTGCGCTCGAGTTGTTTGCGCAGCCGGAGCGAAAGCTCGTCCAGCTCTTGCTGGCGCTCGGCGATCACGAAACGCGGATCGGAGAGCCGCGAACGAGCGCGCTCGACCTCGCTGCGGGAACGCAAGAGCCGCGCGCTGAGCGCGCGGAGCAGCGCATTTTCTGTGCGATTCAACGTGGCGCGCCGAGCACGCGTTTCGGGCACGACGAGTTCGGCGGCTTGCGACGGCGTGGCCGCGCGAACATCCGCCGCCAAATCCGTGAGCGAAAAGTCGACTTCGTGTCCGACCGCGCTGACGACCGGCACGCTCATCCTCGCGACCCGGCGCACCACGCGCTCGTCGTTGAAGGCCATCAGATCTTCACCCGAGCCGCCGCCGCGACCGATCACGACTACGTCCAGCCCCGGGTAACGCTCGATCAAGTTGAGCGCACGAATGATCGTCTCGGGTGCGCCTTCGCCTTGTACGAGCGCAGGCGCGAGCACGATTTTCACGTCTCCGCGCCGAAACGCGACGCTGACGATGTCGTGAAACGCGGCGCCCGCCTTGCTCGTCACGACGCCGATCACGCGCGGCTCGGCGGGCAACGGGCGTTTTTTTTCAGGCGCAAACAAGCCTTCGGCGCCGAGTCGCTGTTTCAACTGCTCGAGCGCCTCGAGCAGTGCGCCGCGGCCGACCGGGCGCGCTTCGTTGATGACGAACTGTAAACGCCCGCGAGGCGCCCACACCGTGGCTTGACCGGTCACTTGAAGGCGCGCACCCTCGTTCAAGATGCGCCGCGCGCGCTGCGCGTTGAAGCGGTACATCACGCATTCGATGATCGCGTCTTCTAGCTCGTCCTTGAGGGAAAAGTAGACGTGACCGCTCGGCGCGCGTTTCAGCGAGCTCAGCTCGCCTTCGACCCAGAAGCGCACGGACGCAAGCTCGACCGCACGACGCAGACGCTGGTCGAGCTCGGAAACGCTGAGTACCTCTTCGGGCCCGCCGCTCACCGGGCCGCGTATAGCAGTGCGCGGGCGGGCAAGCTTGGCAATTGTGTGTCGCCGCCCGCGCCGAGCCTGAAAACGAGCCGGAGAAATCAGCCATGAACCCAAGCCCGAGTCCGCGTTCCGAGCGTTCACTGTGGCGTGAGATCCAGGCGGGAGCCGCCGTATGGCTGGCCAACCGGCAAGCGGCGCGCAAGATGACGCTGCTGATCTTCTCGCCTCCGACATTCGGCATGGTATTCGGCGGTGCGCTGGTTGCAATTTGGCGAGCGTTCAACGAGCCGGCGTCGGATTCCGTTCCGGATTCGACCGTGAGCTATGTGATGGCCGCGGTCTCGCTGCTCGTGTTACTCGGCTTGTGTTTGCGCTCGCTGTTCGTGCGCCGCGGCAGCAGAACCCAATTTCCGAAGCTGTGGCGACTCGTGCCGTACACCGCCTGCGCGGGCATTTTGTCTGGTTTGGTGATTGCCCTGTCACACGCGCGCGACGTCGCAGCCAGCGTGAAGTGAGCCCGCCTCGCGGACGGCAGCGCGCAGGCCGTCACTCGAGCTGAAGTTGATAGCCCGAGCCGTCGACGTAACCGAACGCGAAGGCCGAAGCCTGAACGTCCCAATCACCAACTTGCATCTCGCTGCGCTGATCCCCACGAAACTCGACGATGTACAGGCCCGGGTCGAGCTTTTGCAACACGGCGGCGGGAAGTACGCCGCTGTTGGCGCTCGCGTCGAACGAGCAAATCGCGAGGGGAATTTCGCCGCTGGTCTTGAAGATCGCGAAAACACGGTGCCCTTTCCGCCGGACGTCCACAGCGCGCTGGCCCCGGCGCTGCGCGCGACGGCGTTTGGCGGAGTCACGCCGCCGTCGTAGGCATGCATGGGTAGCCCGTTGATGCTCGTGAGCCACACGGTCGGCGGCGTTTTAATTTGCATCGTGAACGCCGGAACGCTCGCGCTGCCGCTGAGCGAAAATCGAAATCGTCCCCCCCCCGACAGCGGCCAAATTTGGCTCGTGCCCTCGTCCGTGCGGTAGATGTCGTCACTCGATTTGAAGATGCTCCCGCTCGACATCCCGACAAAGCTCGCGTCGCCCGCGTCCACTTGCGCGGGGTGAGGATCCGTGTTGTCGAGCGAGTTCGAACCTGGCGGACAGTCGTAGTAAAAGCACGCGCCGAGCGTGTAGCGCGTGCAGCCGTCCCAGAGCCCGCGTTCGATGTCGAAGCCGAGCGCGACATAGGACTGGAACGTGGTCTTGTCGGGGGTGTATTGATCGAGGGTCATGACGCCGGTCTTCTTCGCCGGCAGACTCACGAGCGCGCTCGTGAACGTATCGCTCGAGCTCCCCGCGCTCCCGCCGCTCGACATTCCCGCGCTCGAGTTCGAGCCCGCCCTGCCCGCATTCGCGCTCGAGCTACCGGCATTCGACGCCGAGTTTCCGCCGTTTCGCGCCGCTGTTGCCCGCTACGCCACCGTCGCCACCCGAGCTCGAACACGCAACGAGCCCAAGCGCCAAACCCAAACCCAAAGCGATCTTGCCCATCCCTGCCCTTCCTGTTCGAGCAGCATACGGAACCAGTGCCGGGTTGTCTTCCTCGGGGCCGCAAAATCACGGCGTTCCCGCGCAATGCTTGGTTTTTTTTTAGGGGTTTGCCTGGCGCGACCGAGCGCGCATTGGCCGAACCCGCGCCGCGACGCGCTCGGGCTTCGGCCCCGCTCGTTCATGGCGCTTTGCGCGTGGCGGCCCAAAACAGCATGTTGCTGCGGCTGTTGCCGCTCTCGATGCCGTTCAATGCGCTGAGCGCGCTGTAGCCGGCGGCAGGATCGATGATCGCGTGTGCCATCGTCATGAGGCCTTTCCAGTCGTCGCTGCCGCCAGCGGCTTGCATCGCAGGCCAGCTTTGGCCGCAGGCGACGGAGAGGAGCAGGCAAATCAACGCGAAGCCGTGCGGGCGCAGATCAGGCATGGGTCAGCAAATTCTGTGTCCTCGCCCAGGGCGGCCCGTGCCGCCGGTGTAGGTCAGCAAGCGCGGAGCGCGGCGATTTTGCGACGAGTCGCAGGAATGTTTCAGCTCTGCGGTTCCCAGCGATATTTACCGCCGACCGCCGTGATGAGAGGATTCATCCAATTGGATGAACGAGCACGGTACTAGCGCGGGAGAATTCGTCGGTTATCGGCGCGTCGCGGCCGTGCCGGGCATCGAGGTACTCGACGTGTACGACTCAGCGCGTGAATGGCGCTGCGTGCATGAGTCCTTCGCGGTTGGCTTTTTGCAAACATGGCGCGGAGGCATGACCTATCGCGGAGAGACGTACGACATGGCGCCGGGGAAAATGGTGTACACGCAGCCGGGTGAGGCGCTCGTCGCGACGCCGCTCGTTGGTCACGTTGGCTCGTTTCACGTCATCGAGCTGGCTCCGTCTCTGCTCGAGGACTACATCGAGTCCCATCAAGCTCGCCCGACGCGTCCGGAATGGCGCGACGGCCCCAATACGATGTCGGAGCCATTGGCGCGGAAGCTCCGTCAGCTCCTCGTGACACTGACGCCCGAAGCACTGCCGCTCGCGCCGCAGTCGGCGGCCGTCGAGCTGTCCCGCGTCCTGGTTAGTGAATTGATGTGCGGCACGGTCGCACGCCCGCCTGGGCCCGGCGTGCGCGCGTTTCGCGCAGCCGCGCGCATGCGCGAATTTCTGCAGCGAGCCGATTTCCAAGTCAGCCTGGATGCGCTCGCGGCCACGGCCGGGCTCAGCAAATTCCAAGCGCTGCGCGCATTCAGGCGACGCTACGGGCTCACCCCACACGCCTATCAAATGTGCGTGCGCGTGAAGCGCGTCACCCAGCTGCTGCTCAGCGGCAGCTCGCTGGCTGAAGCCGCCGCCGAGTGCGGCTTCGCCGATCAGAGTCACATGAACCGACACTTCAAACGCATTCTGCGCGTCACACCCAGGCAGTACTTGTGCGCGCGCGGCAAGCTCGGCGCGCCGCGCTTCGACGTCGATCGCGCCGACCGCGAAAGACACTGATGAAGCGGGTTTTGATCGCCAACCGCGGCGAAATCTCGGTGCGGATTGCGCGGACGCTGCGCGAGCTCGGGATCGAAGCGGTGGCCGTGTACACGCCCGAGGATTGTCGGGCTTTGCACGCGCGGAGCGCCGATCGCGCGCTCGAGCTCGGCTCGCCGCGCGGCTATTTGGACGCTGCCGAACTGATTTCGGTCGCCCGACGAGCGGGCGTCGATGCGATCCATCCGGGCTACGGCTTCTTGTCGGAAAATGCCGAGTTCGCCGCGGCCTGCGCGGCGGCGGGCCTCACGTTCATCGGGCCGCCAGCGACGGCGATCGCTGCAATGGGCTCGAAGCAACGCGCCCGCGCCGCGATGGCCGCCGCTAGTGTGCCAATCACCCCTGGGGGTGACGCGCGCACGCTGGACGAAGCCAAGGCCACGGCCGCGCGCGTCGGTTATCCAGTGTTGATCAAGGCCACCGACGGCGGCGGCGGCAAGGGCATGCGGCTAGTCGAGACCGAAGCCGAGCTCGAAACCGCGCTCGAGCGCACCCGCAGCGAAGCCCAAAATGCCTTCGGCAGCGACGCCGTCTACCTCGAAAAAGCCATCACCAACGCGCGCCACGTCGAGCTTCAGGTGCTCGGCGATCAGCACGGGAACATCGTGCACTTGTTCGAGCGGGATTGCTCGATTCAACGCCGGCACCAAAAGATCGTCGAAGAGACGCCGTGTCCGGTGCTCAGCCGCGAAACGCTGGCCAAAATGGCTGAAGTCGCGATCCGCGGCGCCGCCGCGATCGGCTATTTTTCGGCTGGTACCTTCGAGTTTTTGCTCGCGCCAGACGGCTCTTTCTATTTCTTGGAGATGAACACGCGGCTCCAAGTCGAACACCCGATCACCGAGCTCGTCACGGGCTTGGACTTGGTGCGCGAAATGATCGCCGTTGCGCGAGGAGAAAAGCTCGCGCTCGAGCCCGTGCGGCGCGGCGCGGCGATCGAAGTGCGCGTCTACGCCGAAGATCCCGCGAGCGGATTTTTGCCGAGTCCGGGCAAAATCAGTCTGCTTCGCCCAGCGAACGGCCCGTTCGTGCGCGATGACTCCGGCGTGTACGAGGGCGCGGAAGTGAGTCCGAGCTACGATCCGCTGCTGGCCAAGCTCTCGGTCTGGGCCGAAGATCGCGAACACGCACTCGCTCGCATGCGCCGAGCACTCGCGGACTATGCCGTCGGCGGCATTCGCACGAACCTTTCGTTCTTGGCGCGCGTGGTCGCCGACCCGGATTTCGCCCGCGGCGACTACGACATCGATTTCGTCGGCAGAAAGCTGGAGACACTGCTGGCCGAGCCGAAGCCAGAGCCCGAGGCACGCATTTTGTTGGCTGCCGCGAGCGCGGTCGCCGCTCAGATCGAAGCCGAAAAATCGGCTCCCCAGCGCGAACCGTCGAACGGCGGGCTCTCGCCGTGGCTCGAAGCGCAGCGCAGCGAGCTCAAGTGGTAGGCGCTCGCGCCGCCCAGCTCTAAAACCGCGCGTCAGATCTTTTTGTATTCGTCGACGAATTCCCAGTCGGCGATCAGGTGCTTCTTCAAGAGCAGCGAAAGCAAGGCGGCGAAGAGCGCCTCCCAGTGCACGTTGTCACCCAAAATTTCGGTCGCATCCGCGCCGTGTGACACGGCACGAAGAGCCGCAATCAAATCGCGCGCGGTGAGCTCGCCGCCTTCGGCGTTGGTCGGCGGCAATGAGCGCCGCTTCCCGCCGGGACGGCGCCGCGCTGCTTCGCGCGCCGGCAAATTCACCTTCGACCCGTCGAGCAAGGTGAGCGTGATCATTTTTGCGCCGCCCTTGCGCGGTAGCGGCATCGAGATTTCGCGCGCCTCGATCGTGGGGCCCGAGTCGGGCGTATCGGAAATAGCGGCGGACAGAGTGCCGCGCGCGCTCGTCGTCTCGACCTCGGAGCCCGCGGCCATGCGCGAGCTCAACGCCATCGGCGACGACAGCGAAACTGGCGCATTCGACCCGTTTTGCCCGACCGCCGCGAGCTCGACTGCATCCTCGGCAGCCGGCTCAGCCGAGGTTGGGATCGGCACAGGCTTGACCGACGCGACGGTCACCGGCGGAGCTTCGCGCGGTGACAAAACGTGCATGCTGCCGGGGATCGGCGTGCTCTCGCTCGATGGCGGAACCCCGTCCGCGAGCTTCGGCGGCATGCTGCTCTTCGCGCGCTCCTGCGAGCGCACGCCCGCGGCCGTCTCGGCGTCGACCTCGGCGACCGCTTCCGACAGCGACGCGGTGTCCTTGCCCACGCCGTAGTAAACGCGGATCGCGGAGCGAATGTCGGTGGGCGGCGCGATCATCGCGCGCACCGGCAGCCCCGCCCATTGCGACACTTCGCGCTGCGCGACTTCGTCGCTCGGGTCGTCCATCGCGACGTACAACGTTTCGCCCAGACCGCGCACGCGCCGCACGAAAATCGGCACCAAGCAGTAACGCTCGGCCAGTTGGTGCGAGACCAAGTTCAAGAGCTGCCGCGAAAAATCGATGTGATAGAGCGACACCCACGGCACGCTGAGCTGCTGACTCAGGATTTGCGTAACTTGTGTCTCGGTAACCAGCCCGACCTCGATCAGCAGCGTGCCGATACGACGCCCATCACGCTTCTGTGAGGCCAACACCTCCTCGAGCTGGGCGCGGCTAACAATCTGTGCCTCGACCAGGAGCTCGCCCAGTCGAACGCGTGCGGGGACCATGCTTCCAACAAGGTTAGCGCAAGGGCGCGAAGTCGGGGACTTTCTCGGTGTTCCTCAACGGCGCAGAACCGGTCCCGGGCGTCTCGCCCTGCCGTGTCGGGAGTTCTCGCACCCGGGCAAGGCTCGAACTACGGATAGCCTCAAGCGGCAATCCGAGCGGGCACTCACAGCAGGCCGCCCGGCCTCGCGCGCAAAAACGAGGCTGCCCCGAATTTGGGCGGGGCATTTGCTGGTTCGACGCCAAAAGGCTGCTTAGAATGGGGCCGTTCCCAATGGTCTCTGCTGAGTTCGGGCGCCCACGCCCAAACCTGGCGTGATGGGTCGCCCGCTCAAGTGCCTAGTCGAACCTGCCCGCACTGTGGCTCAACTTGCAACGCAGAGCATCAGTACTGCCCCGCGTGTGGCTTTCCTGTCGGCACGATGGGCTCGGCCACGGACGACAAGTTCGTCGGTAAGTCACTGCCCGGCGGTTACTACATCCTCGATCTGATCAGCGTCGGCGGCATGGGCCGTGTGTACCGCGCCGAGCAAGCCGCGCTCGGGCGCACGGTGGCGGTGAAGATCATTCACCCACACTTATTGTCGGACGAAAATTCCGCGCTGCGCTTCATGACCGAGGCACGTGCCGCGAGTCAGCTCAACCACCCGAACTCGATCGCCGTGTTCGACTTCGGCCGCACCGACGACGGGCAGCCGTATTTGGTGATGGAGTTTTTGCGCGGGAAAGATCTCGCGCGCGTGGCCTACGAAGAAGGGCCGCTGCCTTTTTCGCGCATCGTCGACGTTTTGCGGCAAGCGCTCGCGGCACTCAGCGAAGCGCACGAGCTCGGCATCGTGCACCGCGATTTGAAGCCCGAGAACATCATCCTCGAGCCACTGCGGCGCGGCGGTGACTTCGTCAAAGTCGTCGACTTCGGGCTCGCCAAATTGCGCGCCGACGCGCAGAACCCGAGCGTGACGAGCCCGGGCATCGTCTGCGGCACGCCGGACTACATGGCGCCCGAGCAAGGTCGCGGCGATCAGATCGACGGCCGCAGCGACCTGTATTCGATGGGCGTGGTGATGTTTCAGCTGCTCACCGGTCGCCTACCCTTCGAGGCGGACAGTCCGACTCAAGTCGTGATGATGCACCTCACGATCCCGGTGCCCGATCCACGGCAAGTCGCGCCCGAGCGCAACATCCCCGAGCCGCTCGTGGACGTCGTGCTGAAGGCGCTCGCGAAGGACGCGAAGAAGCGCTACCAAGACGCGGGCGAGTTCAGTGATGCGCTGCGCTCGGCGCTGATTCAAGCGGAAAGCGTGCGCCCGGAGCAGCGCAGCTCGCTGCCGCCGAATTCACTATTCGGCAGCATCACCTGCGGTTCGTGTCAGTCGGTCGTGCCGATGGCGAAGTTTTGCCTCGAGTGCGGCGTGCGCCTGCCGGTTCGCAGCGGCATCCCAGAAAACCCGACCTTGCCGCAACTGCCCTTGCCGCTCGTCGCGCGCGACGAAGATTTGAACTGGCTCGAGGATCGCCGCCAGCGCGTGCAAGGCAACGTCGTCGGCGCGCGTTTGGTCGGTGAACAGGGCGCCGGCAAAACGCGGCTTTTGCGCGAGCTGCTCGGCCGCGCGCGCGCCGAGGGCGATCTCACCGTGCTCACCGGCCCGGATCCGTTCTACGCTGAGGTCGCGTACTACGCGCTCCGCGAAGCGATCCGAAAACTGGCGCAACTCGGCCCGGATCAAATCGACGATCGCCGCTTCGAAGCCGCGACGCCCGAGGCGCACACCGGACTCGATGAAATTTTCGCCGGCGCGCCGGCGCGTACCGATACACGCTCGCCCGCGGAACGCCGGCACGCGCTCGCGGAGGCGCTGCGCTGGGCGCTGCTCGTGGCCGCCAAACGCGCCGGAAAACAGCGCGTAATCCTGGCAATCGACGACATTTATCGCATCGACGGCCCGAGCCGGAACGCGTTCGCTGACATCGTCGGTGAACCGCCGGCTTGCTCGGCGCTCGTGATCGCAACGCATGTTCCCGGCTTCGAAGCAGGCTGGGGCGCGGAAGCCGCTGCGCGCGTGCTCGCCGGTTTGCCACCGCCCGCGGTCTCGCGTTTGCTCCGGCCCGCCAAAGGCGGCCCGCGCGCGCTGACCGAAGACTCGAAGGGCGTGCTCCCGATGTACATCGAGCAAGTCCTCCGTTACTCGCAAGACGGCGGCAGCGATCCACCGAGCCGCCTCGCGGATTTGATCGCGCTCCGCGTGGACACACTCGAGCCGAACGCGCGCCGCACGCTGCAAGCCCTTTCGGTAATTGGCGACGAGATGAAGCCGGACACCGTGCTCGAGCTCTTGCCCAAGACGGACAACGTCGAAGGCATGCTGAACGATTTGCAGCGCGCCGGCATGATCGAGGTCGACGCCGGGCGCGTCTCCACCTCGCACCCGCTGTTGCGCGAGATCGTGCTGAGCGGCATTCCGGCGACCGCGCGCAAGGAGCTGCACGCCAAGGCCTTGCGCGCCTGCGAACGCATCAGCGCGCCAATCGAAGCGCGCGCACAGCACGCCTATTATGCGGGCGACTCGTTCCAAGCGTTGCTCTTGCTCGAACAAGTCGCCGATCGCGCGACGGCGCGTGGCGATGCAGCGACCGAAGTGCTCGCCCTCCGCCGCGGGCTCGAAATCGCGCGCCAAGAAATCTCGCGCGGCGAGCTCGACGACCCGCTGCGCGCCGTCTTGATTTTCGGGCGCAAACTGGGCGCATCACTGACGCGCGCGGGCAATTTCGCGGACGCCGAAGGCGTGCTGCGCGAAGCGCTCGATGTCGCCGGCCCGAGCGGTACCGATCGCGCGCGCGTGCTCTCCGCGCTCGCCCACGTCGCGCACGGCCGTCAGCGCTCGACTGAAGCCATCGGCTACATCGAACAAGCCATCATCGTCGCCAAACAAAGCGGCGCCCTCGACCTAGTCTCATCCTTCAACGACACGCGTCGCGCTTGGGCCTAGTAGCGGCACCCTAACTCACCGCCAAGACGCCAAAGGTCGCGGAGCTCGCCGAGTTTTTTTGGGGTTGGCCCTGGGCGACAGTGCCACGCGATGAGACGGCGAAGTTCGTCGAATTGAGTCAACTCGACGCACACGGCCAAACCCCTAAAATCTCTTTGGTGATCTCGGCAGCCTTAGCGCCTTGGCGGTGTCAAGGAATCGTCAACGCGCGCGCCACGACGAATTTCAAATAGCGGCCTTCGGGGTGACCGGCGAAGATGGGGTGGTCGGGGGCGTGCGCGGCGTCATGGAAGATTTGGAGCCGGCGTTTGGCGTTGACGGCGGATTCGGCCAAAATTCCGCGGAATGCGTCGGGGCTAACTTGCGCGGTGCAGCTCGCTGCGGCGTAGATACCGCCCGGTTCGAGCACGCGTAGGCCCGCGCTGTTCACGCGCACGTAAGCGCGGAGTGCGTTTTTCAGTTGCTCGCGCGAGTTCGCGAAGCTCGGAGGGTCGCAGATCACGAGGTCGTAGGTTTGGTTTTTGCGGCGCGCGTGATCCAAAAATTCGAACACGTCTTCGGCCAAGAATTCGTGCGGTTCGGGATCGATGCCGTTCAATTCGAAGTTTGCGCGGGCAGCGCGCGCAGCCGGCTGAGAAATGTCGACGCTCGTGATTTTCGTCGCGCCCGCGCGCGCCGCGTAGAGCGAAAACGCGCCGGTGTACGAAAACAAATTCAGCACACGCTTGCCCGCGCACAGCCCGGCGAGGAAATGGCGGTTCTCGCGATGATCGAGGAATAGTCCGGTTTTTTGGCCAGAAAATAGATCGACCTGCATGCGCAAGCCATGCTCGGAAATGATCAAATCGCGCGGCGGCGTGCGGCCGTGTAGGGTTTCGAGCCGCGGCACCTCGCCGTCGCGGACACGCGTTCGGCGTAGCACGCCATGTGGTTTCAGTAGCTCGGCGAGCGCGCTCACGACCCACGGCACCACCGTTTCGAGCGAATCCGCGTACGTGACGATCACCGCGAACGCGCCGTACACGTCGACCGTGAGCCCCGGAACGCCATCGCCTTCGCCGTAGAGCAGGCGATACGCGGACGTGTCTTCGCCCAATACGCTTTTGCGCAAAGCCAGCGCCTGCGCGACGCGCTCGCGAAGCCAATGCGCGTCCGGCACTTGCTGCTCCGAGAACAAACGCAGCGCGATGCGCGAGCTTTCGTCCCACAACGCGAAGGCCGAATAATTGCCGGCGCGCACTTGCACCCAAGTGCCGGAAGCAGCACGAAAACCGCGCGGAACGTGATCGCGGTAGACCCAAGGGTGGCCAGCTTGGAGCCCGCGCTTGAGCTCCCCCGGCAGCTCGAGCGTCGGGCCCGAAAACGCCGCGCTCACGCCGAACTCACGGCGCGGGACGAGTCGGCGCTGGGCCGGTGCTCTGGCGCACGATCAGATCCATCGGAAACTCGAGCGTGGAGCGCTCGGGTTGTTCTTCGAGCAGCGCGGTGAGCAAGGTGCGGCACGCCGCGGCTCCCATCGCGCGCATTTGCTGGCGCACAGTGGTGAGGCCCGGCCAGAACAAGGTCGCCGCCGGAATATCGTCGAAGCCGACGACCGAGACGTCCCTCGGAATGCCGACGCCTTGCGCGTGTAGCGTGCGCATGAAGCCGAGTGCCATCGTGTCGTTCGCGAGCACGACGGCGGTTGGCGCGCGGCTGCGCGCCATCTTCAGCCATTTTTCGGCGTAAGCCTTGCCCTCTTCGGGGTGATAGCGCGGCGCGAACGTGACGTTGCTCGCCAAGAGTTTCACCTTGCGCGCTTTCAAGCCATTTTCCAGGCCTTCGAAGCGCTGCTGGCTGTCGAGCGACTCTTTCGGGCCGCCCAAGAACGCAATCCGGCGATGCCCGAGCTCGTAAAGATGGTCGGCGATTTCGCGACCGGCCTCCGCGTTGTTGCTGCGCAAGACCGCACCCGATTTGAAGCTCTCGTCCGGCGCGATCAAGGAGAGCGCGACTTTGGCTTTGCGTGCCGCGTCCACCAAGCTGCGCTCGCGCCGGCCGGGGCGCGCGAAAATCAAGCCGTCCACCCGGCGCTCGCGCACCCAAGAAAGCACCGTAGTCGCGTCGTATGTGCCTTTGAGCACCAAGCTGCCGACCAAAAGCGAAATGTGCTTGGCTGTCAGCTCTTCCTCGATTCCGCCGAGGATTTGCGTGATCCACTCGCTCTGGCTGTCTTCCATGACCAAGCCGAAGCAACCGGCGCGACCGAGCGAGAAGTTTCGCGCCGTCGTCCACGGCGTGTAGCCGAGCTTGGCGATGACTTTGGCGACGCGCGCCTTCACCTCGGCGCTGGCGTAGCCGCCGTTGATTACGCGGGAAACCGTGCTTTTGGAGACGCGAGCGTGTTTGGCGACTTCAGCGATATCGGTACGGCGAGCCATGTGCCCCCGAGATTAGGGCAGCGCGGCCGCGCTGGCACGAAGAAACGCGAGGCCCGAGCGGTTCCAGCCGTTTTCGGCTGAATCCTGTGCGGCGTATGAAACCGTTACCAGAATTTGTGGGACGAATTTCCAGAAATGTGGGACGAGATTCCAGTATCGGGGCCGGGAAATGCGTTCGCCCTCGCGCTCGAATCAGTGCTTGGCCGCTCTCGCATCGAGTAACGCGACGGGCGCCTGTTCACCCTTCTTTCGAAAACCGTGATCATGTGTTTTTGGGCCCTACGTGAAAAATCATCGCTTGGCCGCTCGCGCAACGAGCAATGCGAGGGGCGCCTGTTCGGTCAGTTCTCACTACTCGCCTCACCTTCGAAAACCGTGATCAGCCGCGCGAACCCATTGGCTTTGTATTATTTTCCGGGCATTCGGCTGCCGGCCTTCGCGCGCGCTCGGGCGCGAAAAGTAGAGACCGAGCTGTGATGAACAGCTAGAGCACTCAACACGATCTCTTCCCCCTCTCTCGCGCCAGAGCGCGCGCGAAGGGCTAAGGCCCGCCTGCCCGGAAATAAAACAAAGCTACTGATTCGCCGGGCTGATCACGGTTTTCGAACGCGGGGCGAGTACGAGAACTGACCGAACAGGCGCCCGTCGCGCTACTCGATGCGCGAGCGGCCAAGCGCCGATTCGCGCGCAGGGCGAAACGCATCAGTAGCGGTAACCTGGGCCGGCGCGAAAAACTCAATGTCCCGCGACGATGCGCGCGATTTCCGCGTAATCCCCGTCTTCAATCGCGCCTTGGACGCTGCAGCGGATCTTGCCCTTCGGATCGACGAGGAGGTGGAACGGCAGCGAATCGTCCGCGGCGATACCGGCGGCTTTCAGCCAATCTTCGCGCTCGCTGCCTTCTTTGAGCCAATAGCTCGCCTTGAGGCCGCCGTCGGGTTGGCTGTCGAGGAAATCACCAAGCTGTCGATCGTCGTCGTCGAGTGAGACGAAGGAGAGCCGGAATGCGGCGCCCGCTGCGGTGAGCTTTTTCTCGAAGCCCAAGAGCCGCGGGATTTCTTCTTTGCAGGGCGCGCACCAGGCGGCCCAAAAGTTCACCCACGTCCACTTGCCCGAGCCGACGCTGAGCGATTCGGGCAGTTCCTGCGCCGTCTTCGCGGCGGCGCGGGACAAATGCTTTTTCGGAAACGCGCGACCGGTTTCGGAGTCTTTGCCGGAGCAGAGCGTGCGCGGTTTCTTCGGCGCGACGGGCTGTGACGTCGCGGCCGGCACGGTCGCGGGCGCGCTGGTCGGCGTGGGGCCTTTCTGTTCGATCGCTTGGCTGCGCTCGTTGGTCGCCATCGGCGCGTCTTTGCTCGGTACTGAGTTGCACGCGACGAGCAGGGCAAACCCCAACCAAAAAACAGAGCTCGAATTCACAATCGGCAGTCGACCCATGACACGAATGCGCTCCGGTTGATGGTTTCGTCTTCGCATTTTTCTTCCGGCCGCGAGCTCGGCCAAGTGCAGTAATCCTTGCCGAGCTGCGCGAACTCGTTGCCGAGCCATAAAAGCCCGACCTTTTGCTCGAGTTCCGGATCGTTCGCGACCTCGTTCAAGTGATACATCACCGAGTTCGCGCGCCGGTGCGAGAGCGCGCGGTTCTTCGCTTGCGTGCCGGTCTTCGATGCACGCGCCACCACGAAGAAGTAACGCGCGCCTTTGCGCGCGAACCATTTGTCTTCCAACAATTTTTTGGCCTTGTCGTCGAGCTTGTCTTCACCTTCGTCGAACAAGATGACCGCGCCGCGTTCTTTCAGGGGCGTGAAGAGAGCATTGAAATCCGAGTCGCTGATCGAGGCGAAGGTTTTTACGTCCGCCGGCTGGCAACCGCGGCGTGAATCGCCTTCGGCCAGACCGCAGGAGTGCAGCACGCGCTCGAGCACTTGCTTGAATTGGTCGGTGCAATAACCGACTTCGGCTTGGTCGGCGACCGCGACTTTGGGCTTCTCGGCTTCCGGCGTGGTCAAGCGTTCGGCCGCGCTCGAAACCCAAATGCGCACCGCGAGCATGCTGCCGAGCGCGAACAGCGCGCCGCTACCGATGCCGGCGAGAGCTGCGATTTTCATTTGAGCACCTCCGGCGCGAGCTGACCGAGCGTGAAGCGCAGACCCAAATCGGTGTCTTCGTCGCAGACGCGACGCGAGCCGAGGTACATCTGCGGAGTCGACACGGGGATGTTGTTGTCGGACGCGAAGTGCAAATGGTTATTGAGGCGCACGTCGGTTTTGCGATCGTCTACGCATTTGAGCATGCTGTCGCCCCATTTTTGTTTGATCGCGGCGCGCAACACGTCAGGTCCATTCTTACCTGCGCGCGTCAGGTATTCCTGCTCTTCGTAGGCCCATTCGAGCACCGCTCGCGCGTTGTTTCCGCCGCATAAAACGGCTTTGGAAACGATGCACGCACCCGGGTGCAGTGCGGTATCGAGCATCCAATTGCAGTCGCTGTCGAGCGGGAATAGCGCCAAGTTGATGTCGAGTTTTTCGATGATGTTCTCGGCGACCAAGCGCTCATGAAAGGCTTTGCAGGTCGGGCACAACGGATCTTCGAACAAGAGCGTGGGCTGGATCGGGTGACTGGTCGCGATTTTGACGAACTGATCGTTTTTGATTTGGGGTTGCTTGATATCGCCGCATTTCGTGAGGTAAGGGCGTTCATCAGGCGCGGACGCGGCGTAAACCAACGCAGGCATGAGCGATACGACGCCCAAGGCAAAAAACCAAATCAAAGCCAAAGCAGGCGCGGCCGGCGCGCGCGGCTCGGCGGGAACATCGCTCTTGCTCGACAGGAACGCGAGCACGCCGGAGACCGCGAGCAGAATCGAAGAAATGTAAATGCCGGCGCAGGTTTTGCAAATCGTGCCGAGCTTCAACACCGAAATCGAGAACATGATCAGCGACACAGCGAGCGGCAACAAACTCGCTGCTCCGAAAAACATCAGCGCAACTCGCGGCGCGCGCGGGCCCGAAACCAGCAGATAAATCGCGAATGCGGCGAAGAACGCGAAGGCGCCGAGCGCGAATAGCGAAATCGGAATCCCGCCCCAGTAGTGCTCTTTGAACAGCGCCGAATATGGGCTGTACATCGCGACGCGACACGCCTCCGCTTCCGAGGTCGCCGGCGCGCCGGGGATGAAGCTGCAATGCACATCGTGCAAGCGTCGATCGAGGTGCGCGGCATAGTCGAGCGTCGAGTTCGACGCGAAGAGCAGGCCGAGCAGCGCGGCAATCAGCGCGAGCACCGCGGGCAATTTGGATTTGGGAGCGGGCATCGCATGCGAGCGTCGCAACAGTGGGGCCCGCTTTGCAAGGTTTAATCAGTGAGAAACGCCGTCTGCGTGCGGACAATGCCAGGAATCTGCGCGTATTTCTGTCACCATTGCACGCGCTGACACTGGCGCGTAGTTGGCTCAGTGTTGCTCGCCAGATACACGCGCCGTTGCGCGCGCCGGCGCGAAACCCCGCAATTCGTCGCACGGAGCGTCAGCGATGAGTCGGCACGCAACGTGCTCAAGCGCGGCATGCTGCGGCACATGCTGGCTCGGTGGGAGCTTTGGGGGGGCGGGATGCGTCGCAGCGCTGTTTTTCTTCTCGAGCCCTCGAGCCCAATGCAGGGAGTCTACTTTTTCGGCGCGACCGCTTTCGCCGGCGCGCTCGCACCCGAAATCAACCGCTCAGCCTCGGCTCGGCCCGGATGACTCTTCGGCGCATTGTCGAGGAAGCGTTGGAGCAGCGGCGTCGCCTCACTCGGCCGCTTCAAGTAGTCATTGTAGAGGATCGCCAAGTTGAACGTCGCATCGAGGTTCTTCGGTTCGCGATCCAAGATCTGCTTGAGTAACTTTTCGGCTTCGAGGTAGCCGGACTGATCGTCGCGTTTGCCTTGTCCGCGACGCGCGGCGGCGAGGCCGAGCATGGCGTCGATGCTTTCCGGCTCGACTTCGAGCACGGCGCGGAATTCTTGGGCGGCTTTGTCGTACACGCCGGCTTGGAGCAACACCGTGCCGGTGTTGAGCCGCGCGGTCGTGTCTTTCGGATCGAGCTCGCTCGCCCGCTGAAAATGTTTGAACGCGACCGCGTCTTCGCCTTTTTTGAGCGAAATCAAGCCGGCTGCGCGCTCAGCGACCGCGGATTTATCGTCCGCTTTCAGCGCTTCTTCGATCAAGAGCTCGGCGCTGTCGATTTCGTCGAGCTCCATGTTCGCCAGTGCGAGCTCGGACAACGCGTACGGATCGCTCGAGTGATTTACGAGCGCGCGCTGGGCTTGCTCGATTGCTTCTTTGACGCGACCGCCTTCGCGCAGCGCGGTGACGAGCGCGATCGGCGCCACTTTCGCGTCCGGATTCTGCTTCACGAAGCCCTCGAGCGCATCGACGCCGCCTTCGGCGTCACCCTGCCGCCGGCGCACTTCGGACAAGCCGAGCGCGACATCTTCAGCGTTCGGCGCAAGCTTCGCGGCTTCCGAAAGCTCGTGCTCGGCGGGTTTCAAATCTCCTTTGTCCGCCAGCAAAATGCCGAGGTTGTAGTGCGCTTCCCACAGACTCGGATCGGCGGTGACCGCTTCCTGCAAGAGCTGAATCGCGTGCTCTTTGCCGCTCGCATCTTTGGCGCTCTGCACGCCTTGCACCATCTTGCTCACGGCTTCGGGCTTGGCCGGCGGCAATATCGGTGTTTCGATTTTCTTCTGCCCGCCGCCACAAGCAACGAGCAGGAGTGCGCCACAGAGGGCCCAAGCCAAGCGCGTCACTTTCGGCCTCGCTTGCCCAGCGCGGGCTTCTTGTCTTGGGGCTTTTCCTTGGGCGTCTCGCTCGCGCCCGAGTCATCGGCTTTACTCGGCGAGGCCGAGTCGTCGGCTTTGCTCGCCGCGGATGCCGGCGATTTTTCGGCCTTCGCGCCTCTGTCCGCCTTGCTACGAGGAGCCGGAATCAGAAACTTCTCGCTGCTGCCCCCGCTCGTACGCCGCGTGCCGTCGATCAACGCGGGCATCACCATCGTGCCGCGCGAACGCAGTTTGAATCCGGTTTCTTTTAGCGGCGGATAGAGCTCGGCGTTCAAGCGCCCGAGCGCCTCGCGCATCTTCGCGGTCCAAGAATTGAAAATGCCGAGCTCGATCGCTTTTTGCCAACCGCTCTCGTACGCTTCGAGACTACGCTCCTCGATCGGCACGACGAACTCGTCGATCGACTGGCGGTAGAGCTCTTTTTCTTGGTCGTTCAACTTGTCCGGCGGCGGCGAGCCGAGCAGCGCCTTCGAGAACGACTCGTACGTGAACCCGATTTGATAGAGCGAAGCCGTGGTCCATTCGGCGACGCCCATTTCGGCGGTGCTCAGGAACGTTTCCGCGGCTTTCTTCAGGAGCTCGCTCTTTTGCTTCAAGCGCGCCTTGAGCTGCTTCACGTCCCCTTCGATCTTCACGGCTTCGTATTTGGCGAGCACCGCTTCGCCCTGCATGTAGCGAGCTTTGGCGGCGTAGTATTTGCCACTGTCGCTCACGCGGCCCTTGTTCTGCGTGTAGACGTGAATCGCGCGATCGAGCGCGGCTGCCGCGCCGCGTTCGTCTTCCGTCTTCACGCTGGCCAAGCGCACGAGCGCTTCGATTTGGCCGTTCACGCTGCGCGCGTTCTTCGAATATTGGTCGTAGAGCGCTTCGGCTTCTTTCTTCTTGCCGGCTTTCTCGTGGGCCTTGCCCATCAAGAACACGACTTCGTCCGCCGCTTCGTCGCGCGGATAGTATTTCCTGAATTTATTGCCGCTCTCGATCGCTTTGTCGTGCTCGCCGACCGTGGTGCGGAGCAGCACGGCGTTGTACGCCGCATCCTTGTGATGCTCGCTCTTCGGCCAATTGTCGGCGATCGTCGCGTCGTACTCGGCGGCTTTGCTGAATAGCCCGACTTCTTGAAACGTAGTCGCCGCGATCCACACACCCTGCGGCGCTTCGTCGCGCTGTGCATGATCGGTGATCAAGCGGCTGGCCGCGGCTGACAGCGTCTCCAAATCGCCGGCTTTTTTGGCTTCGACCTCGGCATTGACGGCCGCCTTCGCGGCACGCGGCTCTTTCGGGAATTCGCGCGCTGCGCGCAAATACGCAGTCGCCGCTTTGGCGTGCTCGCCTTGCTCGGCGAGCTGCTCGCCCTGCTTGAACTCAGCACCGACGATCAACGCGTTGAGCCGATTCTGTTGCTCGGCTGCTTGGAACGCGGGCGCCGTCTTCAAACGCCGCGCCCAAGTCTCGATATTTCCGTAGTCCTTGCTCTTGTTGAACGAATCCAAAATCAGCTCGCCCGCGCCGACCGCGTATTTGCTGTTCGGATATTTCTCGAGCAAAAGGCCCCACTGGCGCACGGCCGGGTCGTACACCTGGTAGTCGTAGTAGAGCTTGCCCTGACGGAAGAGCAGCTCGGGGATCTGCTTATCGTCCGGATAATTCTTGATGTAGAGCTCCATCGCCTCGGTCAATTGCTTGTCCGTGGACGACTCTTCGGGCTTCTTGCCGGCGGCCTTCGACGCGTCGAATTCGGCGGCGCGCGCGACTTCCAGCGCGGCGAGCGCATTGTACAAAGCGGTGCGCGAATATTGACCCTTCGGATTCAAGCGCACCGCAGCCATGTATGCATCGGCCGCGCCGGTCGCGTTTTCGAGCCGATAGAAGTAAATCTCGGCGAGGTTGTAGTTGACCTCGTACGCCTCCGAACGCGAACCGAAGCGCGACAAGTAAACCTTGTACAGGTTGGCCGCGCCCTGGAATTCGGCTTTGCTGATCTTGTCGGCTTGGGCTTTGGCGTGGAGCCCGACCGCGTCTTCGCGCAGCTGTTTTTCGGTGGCCTTTTCCGCATCCGCGAGCGTGCTTTCATTTTGCGCGCGTGCCCACGGCGAAGGCTCGTTCTTCGGCTTACCGCCCACCGTTTCCGGCGCGACGTAGTCGTGCACGCTCACTTTGTAGTCTTCTTCGAGCAGCGCCCAAGCTTCGAGCGTGGAGTGACCTTGCGCGATCTGCAGCTGGAAGCGGTACGCGTCCGGGCTCGTCGGCTCGAGCTTCAAGAGCAAGCGATACGCCTCGATGCCGCGCTCGTACTGCGCTTGATCGTAAAAGGCGTCGGCCAGGGCGCGCACGATCTTGCCCGCGAATTTGTCCCCACCGGCTTTGGTGAGGAATTTGTACATGTCCTCGGCGCGGTTGTTTTCGTCTTCGACGAACACCGCGACCAAGTTTTTGAGTGCTTCGGCTTGCAGCTCGTCGAGCTCGTCGCGGCGCTTTTGGTTGACCTTCGCGCCGTCGTCGGCCGTGGCTTGAAATACGATCAAGAAGCGCTTCGCAGCTTCTTCGGATTTTCCGAGCCGCCACAGCGTCCACGCGCTCTTGAACAGCGCGAGATCGTAGAGCTCGCTGTCCTTGTATTTCAGGACCTGTTCGTACTCGTTGTACGCGTTTTCGTAGTTCGGCGCGTTGCGCGTGAATTCATATTCGGCGCGCACCATGTGCGCGTCCGGAATGAAGCGACTGTGCGGAAACCACTCGATGATTTTGTTGAAGCGCGCGAGCGATTCGTCGAACTTGCCCTCTTCGTTCGCCAAAAAGCCGTCGACGTAGAGCGCGAGATCGTACTCTGGGAACGTCTTGTAGTTCTTCAGCACGCGCAAAAAGCGCGCGCGCGGCTTGGCGTAATTCGGCTCCGGCGGGTCCTTTTCCGCGCGTTGTTCCGGTGGCAGCGTTTGCCACTTGTTGAAGCGTTCGAGAAAGGCATCGCGCGAGTCTTCCCACTCGAGCTCGCCCATGCGCAAAAGCGCTTCCGGCATTTCCGGCGAGTTGTCCGGCGACTCGTCGATGAACTTGGAGAGCAAGCCCATCGCCTCGACGCGCAACTTCTTTTCCTGCGCCAGGTTGCGCGCGATGCGGCGATCGATCTTCTTCGCCAAGATGCCGCGCAAAGCTTCCGGAATTTGCAGGCTCACGCGGTAGCCGCGTTTGGCGCCGGCCTGATCAGCGGCTTTCTTCTTGATCGTCGGTCGCTCTTTAGCGCCGATCACGCGCTCGCCGGCGGGCTTGATGTGCGCGCTCTCGCCGGCCATGCTCGGCGCTTCGTCGGCCCACGCCGGCGCCCCCAAAAATGAAAGCGCCAACACCGAAACTGCGGAGCAGAGCGCGCGCCGAGCGAGGAACGCCGCGCGCGGGCGAAAGCGTCTCTCAGTGCTCGTTCGATTGATCGTACGCATCATCGGTCACGGAGCCGAAAGCCCAGCACGCGAGAGTAGCGTGCGGGCCTACGCCGAGGGAAGGGTTTGCTCCATCGGAGTTCCACCCTCCCGGCGCGAACGAGAGAGAAAAGATGTGATGAATGGTCAGCAAAAAACTCATCCGATGGAACGCCATCTCAAACCCACCCCAAACCGAAAAGTAAGATACATCCTCACCCCGCACTCTCAGCCAACCGTAAAAACAACCCCGGCCAATCAACATCCCCATAGCCTTCGCCGAAACGCACGAACACCCAGTGCCGCTCGGGCACGACGAACACGTATTGCCCGTTGTAGCCCTTGGCAAAGTAACCGCGACCGTCGCGTGTGAGGAACCATTGATACATGCCGCGCCGCACCCAGCCGTCCGTGGTGTGCACGAGGCCGGCGATTGGATCGGGCGTGAGGGAACGCGTCACCCACGCTTCCGGCAAAATGATTTTTCCGTTCAACGTGCCGCGGTGCAAAAACAAAAGCCCGAGCCGCGCTTGATCTCGCGCAGTCGCATTGAAGCCACCGAAGAACTTCTCCGCGCCGTCCGCCGCGCTGTCGAGCGACCAAGACGCCGCGTGTTCGGCGCCGAGCGGCTGCCAAATCTGGCGCTCGAAATAGTGCGACACGGTTTCGCCGCCGAGTCGACGGTTGAGCACGTCCCAGAGCAGCTCGATGTTCACGCTGCCGTACAAGTAGTGTTCGCCCGGCGGCCACTTGACGTCGTACGAATAGATCAGATCGCGTAAATCGGTCGTGTAGTAGAGGCTCGCGCCGGCGATCGATTCTTCGTCGAAGTCGATGCCCGAAGTCATGCGCAAGAGCCGCTCGAGCGTTACGTCGCGGTAGCGCTTTTTGCCGGCGAGTTCGGGTACGAATGCCGTGACCGGCTCGTCGAGCGAGGGCAAAACACCGTCGCTCAGTGCGCGGCCGACGAGCGCCGACGCGAAGGTCTTGCTCATCGAAAACCCGGGCAGCTCGCTCTCTGCAGTGACATCGCCGAAGTAACGCTCGTACACGATCGCATCGTCGTGAATCGCGATGAACGCGCGCGTCGCCTTCTGCTTCAAAAATTCGTCGAATGAAGCGAAGCGTTCGCGCTCCGTCAACGTCAATTCGAAGCCCACTTCACGCGGCGCTTTCGCAATCGCGCTCGGCGCGGGTGACGCGCGCACGACGCGACGCTCGAAGTAGTTCGGCGCGGCGAGTGTCGGCGTGTTGTAGTAGAGCAAGCGACCGAAGGTGCAGCCTTGACTCGCAAACGCGAGCAGCACGATCGGCAGCGCGCGCAGCAGCCACACAGTGAACTTCGACGGCAGCGCCAAGCGCCTCGCTCAATACGCGGATTTTCCGCTCAGCGATACGAGGATGCAGCGCGCAGACAGAGCGCTACGCTCGGCACAGCCAGGTGACCGTGCCGAGCACGCATTTTTATAGCGTGGAGCTAGCGCAGCTCACGCGCCGGCCGCGCCGCCATCATCTGCGCCGGCCGCGCCTCCGCCGCCCGACCCGGCTGATCCGGCCGTGCCGGCGCCGCCGCCCGAGCCGCCAGTGCCCGCGCTTGCTCCGCCTTCACCCGCGGTGGCCTCACCACCGGCCTCGCCACCGGTGCCAGCCGCGCTACCACCAACACCTTGGCCGGCCGTGCCCGCTGAGGAGCTGCCTCCTGCCGTGGTGCCGGCGCTCGAGCCGCCGCTCGAATTTCCCGCCGAGCTGCCTCCGGCACCGCCTTTGCCGGCCGCGCCACCCTTGCCTGCAGCGCCGCCATTGCTGGTCCCGCCACTGCCGCCGCTTCCGCTCGAGTCATCGCTCGAGCTGCACGCTGCAAACATCCCAGCCGCGACGCACACCGCGCCGATGGCTCCCACTCGCATCAAGAACGATTTCTTCATCGCATTTCTCCCGTTGGTCGTGCGCGTGCCCGCTGCCGAGCTCACTCAAACGATCGCCGAAGTGAAAAAACTCGGCCGCGGCATCGGCTCCGAGCGCATCACCAGCGACGACGTGACCGACGAATACATCGACCTCGGCGCGCGCATCGCAAGCCAAAAGCAACTCGAGCAACAGTATTTAGAAATCCTCAAACGCGCCGCCACCGTCAAAGACGCGATGGACGCACAAAAAGAGCTCGCCGAAGTGCGCACCGAAATCGAGCGCCTACAAGGTCGCGCAGCGCTCCTCGACAAAGAAGCCAGCTACTCGACGCTGACCGTTCATCTCGGCACGGCCGTGCCGCAAATCGCCGTCTCGGCCACGACCTTCGGCGGCACCCTGCGCCGCACCTGGGCCGACGCTGAAAGCGAAAGCGCCGACATCGTCTCCAGCGCGATCCGCGCGCTCGGATTCCTCACGCCGATCGTCCTTTTGCTCGGCCTACCGAGCGCATTCGGACTTTGGCTGATGCTGCGGATTGGGCGGTATTTCACGGCGCGATCGCGACGAATCCAAACCGCCGCCATGAACGCCGCCGTTTGATCAGTAAGTCTTTATTGAGACTTACACCCGTGCGCGCGAACGCGCGCCGCCACGCACCGGTGCACGCGTGGCGAGCGCGAGGCAGCCCCCCAATCAATCCGAAGCAATCGCTACTTCAGATTCTCGCCACCGACGTACTCGTCCGACCAATCTTCGCCTTCGAACGGCCAGTACTCTTCGTCATCCCCGAGGTAGCGCGCGGCGTCGAGCGAATCGACGATGGTTTGCGGCAGGAGCCCTTGTGACAACGCCTCGACTTCGATTTCGAGCGAGCGTTTCTTGCCGAGCACGGTTTCGATCCGACCGAGCCGGGCGCGCCGCAAGAGACGCGAGAGCCGGCGATCGAGCCGCACGAGCGCGTCTTTGGCGAGCGCGAGCTCTTGCGCTTCGACTTGAACGCGCAGCTTTTGTGCGTCGTTGTAGAGCCCGGTCGCGCGTTCGCGATCGGTGGCGAGCAAACCCGGCAAATCCTCGCCTTTTTGCCCGGTTTTCGCGGCGGATGCGACAGGCGCGGGCAACGACGCGCGCGCGGCGCGGGCGCGAATTTGCAGCGCTTCGAGCTCTTTCTTCAAACCGTCGAGGTCCGCGCTCGATTTGCCGTTCGAGGCGCGATCGGCTTCGCGTAGCAAGCGTTTGAGCTCGGCGATTTGGCTCTCGATGCGTTCGACCTTGTCCGAGTCGCTTTGCGCCAGGCCCGCGCTCGATTGCGGGCGCACCGCTTTCGGCGAAGCCAGCCGCTCGTTCACTTGATCGATTTCGCCCATCGCGCTGCGGAGCCCGCTCATTTGATGATCGAGCTCGGCGAGCCTTCGCGCCGCGCGGCCGTAACCCGAATCGACGCGCACGAGCACTCCGAGCGCGCGTGCCGTGTCTTCCGGCACGCCGAGACCGGCGCTCGCCGGATCGGAGCTTTGGCGCACCGCTTCGACCAATTTTTTCATGGCCGCATCGTCGGTCGTGAGCCTGCGCGCCGCGTCCCGCACCGGATCGTAGCGCTGAATGAACGCGTTCAACTTCGCGTCAGCGCGCGGAAAGCGGCACGTCGCGAGATCGATGTATGCATCCAAAATGTACGTCTCGTCTTCGTACACGTGATCGACCTTGAGCCGCTTGAGCTCGTCGATCGATTCACGCGCGCCGTCGTAGTCTTTGGCTTCGTAGCGCGTGGTCGCGGTTTCGTACAATGCTTCCGGCAAATTGTCGGAGTCGTGCGGAACCAAGTAGTAGTAATAGCGCGCGTCGTCGAAGCGATATTGCTCGTGCGCCACGCGCCCCAAGCCGAGCCGCGCCAAATCGCGCACTTGAAAGAAATCAGTGCCGCCGAAGAGCGCGGCTTTCTTCGGCGTCTGTTTGGGATCGGCGACTTTACAAAACAGCGCCTCGCCCTGTTTGTAATCCTTGCGCTCGACCGCAATCACCCCGGAGAGATAAGTCGCCTGTGCCCAAAAGCGCGATTTCTCCGACACTTTCGCGTAGGCCGCGAGCGCGTCGTCCGATTTTCCGTGGCGTTCGGCGACGCGGCCCGTGAGGTAATTCACGTCGCCCGTGACTTCGTCGGGCGCGCTCGCATCGACATTCTTCAAATCACCGAGCATCAGCTCGGGCTCGTCGCTCTCGAGCGCGAGATCGACCAAGCTGTGCACGGCGCGGCGGTACCAAATGTCGGTCGCTGACGCGCTCAGCAACCGAGTCAAATAGCCGCGCGCCGGCTGATACGCGCCGCCACGGCCGAGCGCGTCCCCGAGCCAGTACACGCAAGCGCGCCCTTCGTCCGAATCCTTGA
>DASYCL010000460.1:0-5737 GCA_036500245.1 Polyangiaceae bacterium
TCAGGATCCGATTGATCAAAAACCCGGGCCGATCTTGGCTGTACACGAGCTCACGATTGAGCCTTTCGCCGAGCGCGCGGATCGTGGCCACGGTTTCGTCGCTGGTTTGTAGCCCGCGCACGATTTCGACCAGTTTCATCAGCGGCACCGGATTCATGAAGTGCATGCCGATCACGCGCTCGGGCTTTTTGGTGTGCCCGGCCAGCGCGGTAATCGAGAGGCTCGAGGTATTCGAGGCCAGGATCACGTGCGGCCGAGTGAGCGCGTCCGCGTCTTTGAAGATTTCGAGCTTGAGTTCGCGGTTCTCGGTCGCGGCTTCGATCACCAAGTCGCAGCGCGGGTACGCGGCCGGCGCATTGCTCGGCGTGATGCGCGACAGCGCGGAATCGCGCAGCGCGGCTTCGAGCTTGCCTTTGTCGACGAGGCGCGTGAGCGCGCGTTCGATCGCGAATTTGCCGGCTTGAGCGCGTTCCAGACTCACGTCGGCCAGCAGCACCGTGTAGCCGAATTGAGCCAGAACTTGCGCGATGCCCGCGCCCATCTGTCCGGCACCGACGACGCCCACGACTGCGTGATCCGAAAGCTGCATGGGCGATCCTTCCTTCCTCTGAATGTTCATCATAGCTCCGGACTGCGCCGCATGAAGACGCCTGGCTGCCCGCGCGTCTGGCGGCGCGACGGGCGCCTGTCCAGTCAGTTTTAACGTGGCCGCCTCTCTTTGGAGAACCGTGATCAGCCCGGCGAATCGGAAGCTTTGTTTTATTTCCGGGCACCCGGACCCAAAAGTTGCTCCGGCGCGACCGCGCGCGAGTGATAGCTTCGCCAGCGTCGATGTTTGGCTTTGGGTTTGAAATGCGCATTTTCGCAGCTTTCGTCGCGGCGGCGGCGCTTTTCGGCTGCGCGTTCTCGCAGCCGAATGCCGAGAGCGAAGCGCGCATGCTCGTGGCCAAGGGTCAGCCACAAGTAGCGGCGCAGAAGCTCGAGGCCTATCTCGCCCAGCACCCGGAAGCCTTGCCAGAGCGACGGCTCTTGATTCGCGTCGACGCGAGCATGGGCCAACTCGGACGAGCGCAAGCACAAGCCGAGGCGCTCGCCAAAATCCTCGGCCCGGAGAGCCCGATTCCGTGGGTCGAGCTCGGCTATGCACTGGAGTTCAGTCACCGCTACGACGAAGCGCTCGAGCAGTACGATCGCGCCGCGGAAATCGCGCCGCGCGACCCGCTCGGGCCGCTTACTGGAGGCTTACGCGCGGCGCGCTGGGGCGAAAGCGAGCTGGCCGAGCCGCGCTTGAGCGAAGCATTGCGGCGCGATCCGCGCAGCGCGGAAGCTTGGCACGCACTCGGCTTGGTGCGGGCACAACGCGGTGACCTCGACGGCGCGGAGGTCGCGTATCGGTCCGGCCTTCAGGCCGATCCGCGCGCGATTGAAGATCATGTCGGTTTGGCGACGGTGGCGCTGCTACGCGGCGATGCAACGACCGCGCTCCGCGAATATGACGCGATCGTTTCCGCTCGGCCCAAGTTCGCCGACGCACAGCTCGGGCGTTCATGGGCGCTGTTGAAACTCGGTCGGCTGGACGACGCGCAGCGCGCGCTCGATCGGGCACGCGAGCTCGGTGCGAGTGGGCACGCGATCGCTGCGCAAGCTCGCGCACTCGCCACGTTGCGTGGCTCTGCACGCGGCGAGTGACAGTGAGCTTGCTCACGGCCGCTTTTCGGCTCGCGAGTCGGGGCTCGCGTGCGACGTTTTCGGCGCTCTTCTCGGCTTCGCTCGTACCCTGAAATGTGTGCGAGAACCCAATTAGAATCATGGCCTTGCCGGCTTGTAACGGATTGGCGCAGAGCGTAGTGTCGAAAGCCCCGCTCCCCGCCGACATCGCGGCGATGGGCGGGCAATGAACGGGTGAGGAATGGACTCCCAGACGATCCGCACGGCACTCGGCACACTGCAGGCACTACCAGACTCGGACGAGGCTTGGACGGCACTTCGGGACTCCGCAAAGACGAGCGGCGGCGACCTGTCGACCGACGAGCTCTTGCGGCTGCTCGATTCGGCGCGCGACAAGCACGCGAGTCGCGGTGAATGGAGCGCAGTCGCGAGCCTGCTCGAGATCGCGACGAAAGCCGCCGAGGGCACGCCGCGCGAGGTCGAAGCCCTGACCGAGCAAGCCAAGGTCCTCACTGGCGAAATGTTCGACGACGACGGCGCGGAGATTGCGTATCTGCGCCTGCTCGAAATCGACCAGAACAACTCGGTCGCGAAAGCGGCGATCGACGAAGCCGAAAGCAAGCGGCAGCGCTTTAGTGAGCTGGCTTCGACTTATGCCACCGAAGCCGAGAGCGCGTCCGACGACATCTACAAGAGCTCGATGTTGATGCGCGCGGCCGAAATGGAAGTGCGCTTCGGCGGTCAGAGCGTGAGCCTCGAGACGGCAATCGAGCGGCTCGAGCAAGCCGTGCGTCTCGATCCGACGAACGAGCGCGCGGGGCGTTTGCTCGAACACATCTATCGCAGTGGGCATCGTTGGGAGGAGCTCGCGCGCGTGCTCGAGCGGCTCGCCGATCGCGGTGAGAAACCGGCGGCGCGCGTCGCGGCGGGCGTGCGCCTAGCGCGGCTCTACGCCCAACATTTGTCGGACAACGAACGTGCCGCGCGCGCTTACGATCGGGTGCTACGCGTGGATCCTTCGCAGGCCGAAGCGAAGAGCTTTTTGTCCGAGTTTTACAGCAATGACGAGCGCTGGGCCGATCTCGTCACGCTGTACGAACGCGAGCTCAAAGGCAAGGAAACGAACGACGCCGATCGCCTCGGCGACATGCTGCAAATCGCGATGCTGCACTGGCGCAAGCTCGGTCGCCCGCAAGATGCCGAGCCCTGGTTCGAGCGCATTCGCCGAGTCGAAGCCACCAACGAGGGCATGCTCACGTTCTATCGCGAGTACTACGGCTCGCTCGAAGACGACACGCGCTTGATCGAAGTCTTGCAGGGCGCGCAGCGCAGCGTTCCGGACGCTTCGAAAGAGCGCAAGCAATTCGCTTCCGAGATCGCGAAGCTCGCCGAAGGCACCGCCAACGCGCAGAAGGCGATCGAGCAATACAAGAGCATCTTGCGCCAAGATCCGGACAACGCCGAAGCGCGCGAAGCGCTCAAGCGCTTGTACAAGCAGACGCAGGGTTACAACGCGCTGGTCGAACTCTTGCGCCAGCAACTCGAGCGCACGCCACAAGCAGAGTATGAAGCGCGGCTCGCGATTTTACGCGAAGTCGCGACCGTGTATCGCCAGTACGTGCGGAGCGACACGGCGCTCTTGAGCGTGCTCAATCAAATCGTGCAGCTCGACGACAAGCTCGACGAGCACGATGTCGACGAGATGCGCGAGCTGGTCGGGCTCTACGACAAGCTCGGCCGTCATCGCGATCTCATCACCAACCAGTTGAAGCTGGCCGAGATCACGCCGGACATCGAAGAGAAGAAGGAGCTCTATCGCGCTGCCGCGCGGCGCTGGCTCGAGCAATTCTCGAACGCACAAAACGCGACCGAGGCCTATGCCGCGCTGCTCAAAATCGCGCCGAAAGACGCGGAAGCGCACGAACGACTCGAGGATCTTTATCGCAAGCGCCGCGCTTGGGACAAGCTCTACGAGCTCTACTCGGCCGATCTCGAGAGCGCCGAAGGCGGCGCGAAGCTTTCGTTGCTGAAGGAGCTCGCGCAACTCGCCGCAGAGCGTTTGAACCGCGGCGCGGACGCAGTCGAGCTCTACAAAAAAATCCTGGAGATCGATCCCACGCGCACCGAAGTGCTCGACGCGCTGGAGAAGCACGCCGAACGCGCCAAGGATTGGCCGACGCTCGCCGAAACGCTCGAACGCCGCGTCGCTTCATTGCAAGACGACGGCGCGCGGCTCGGCGCGTTGCAGAAGCTCGGTTCGGTTTATGCGGAGCATATTCAAGATCATCAAAAGGCGGCGCGCGCTTGGCAGCGCGTGCTCGAGCTGCAACCGGGTCACTCGCGCGCGCTCCGCGTGCTGCGCGAAACGTACCTGCAAGGCGGTGACTACGACGGTCTCGAGCGCCTGTACGCTTCGCAAAATGATTGGGAGGGCCTCGCTGAGGTGCTCAGCACGGCAGCGGATCGCGCGAAGGACGCCGCGCCGCGCGTCGAGCTCAGCTATCGCGCCGCGGCGGTGTACGAGCAAAAACTCAATCAACCCGAACGCGCGTTCCGCTCGTACGATCGCATTCTGACCGCAGATCCGACGGACACGCGGGCCGCGCGCGCGCTGATCCCGCTCTACGAAAAAGAAGAGAAGTGGTCGCGCTTGCCCGCGCTGTACGAGCTTTTGCTCGAACGCGCGGACAGCGACGCAGAAAAGCTCGCGTTGCTCGGCAGGCTGGTCGAAGTCTCCGGCCGCCGCTTGAACGACAAGAAAGCCGCCGCGCTTTACGCGCGCAAGGCCTATGAGCTTGCGCCGGAGGGCGGCGAGTCGCTCGATTTGCTCGAAGAGTCGTCGCGCGCCGCGGGGTCGTGGGAAACGTTCGTCGAGGCAGTCGAGCAACGCTTGCAAGCGACCGAAACGACGGCCGCGCCGCCACAGGTCGCGGTTGCGGGCGAAGCGCCGGCCCCCGCCAAAAAAGGCAAAAAGAAAAAGAGGGGCGACACGAAGGAGCTCGGCGCCGAGGCGGCGGCGGCAGTTGCGGCTGCGAGCGCAGCTGCCGGCAATACCGAGCGCCGCTTGCTCGAAATGCGGCTCGCGCGCGTGTTCGCCGAAGAACTGCAGAAATCCGAGCAAGCGGTGGAGCTCTACAAGCGCATGCTCGAGCGCGATGCGGCGGACGCCGAAGTTGCCGCCGCGCTCGAAAGCATTTTGCGACGCGAGGATCGCCGTGACGACTTGCGCTGGCTGCTCGAGCTCCGCGTGCAGCACGCCTCGGACGACGAAACGCGCGCACGCATCCTGAGCGACTGGGCCACGCTGGAAGAAGACGTATTCGAGACGCCGGATCGCGCGATTGGCATTTACCGCCGCATCCTCGAAGTCGACGATTCGGATTCGGCGGCGCTCGGCACGTTGCCGCGCTTGCTCTTGGCTCAGGGAGACGCCGCGGCCGCTGCGGAAGTGATCGAACGACATCGTGAGAAGCTCTCTGGCGAAGATCGCGCCGAACGCGAAGCAGAGCTCGCCGAGTTGTATTTGAACCGGCTTTCGCGGCCCGAAGATGCGCTGAAGAACGCCGTCCTCGCCGTCGATTCACCGCGCGTCAAGGCGCGTGCGATGGCCGTGCTCGAGCGTTTGCTCGACGTGCCGGAAGTGCGCGGCCGCGTCGCCGACGTGCTCGCGACGCAATACGCCGAGTCCGGCGAAGCGCGTCGCGAAGCGCACGTACTCGCCGTGCTGCTCAGTGAAACCAAAGATCCGGCCCTGCGTTTGCCGCTCTACGTGCGACTCGCGGACGCGCATCAGCAGAAGCTCAACTCGTCGGGCGCTGCGCTCGACGTCGTGCTCGAAGCCGTGCGTCACTATCCGAGCGAGCTCGCGCTGTGGGATCGCGCGGACGCTCTCGCGCAAGCCGCGGGGCGCCCGACCGATCTCGGCGAAGCGTTTCGCGAAGTGATGCGCGGCACTTTGCCCGAAGAGCTCGAAGTCGAACTCGCCGAACGCGCCGCGCGACTGCACGAAGATCGCCTCGGCGATCCAATCGGCGCCACGCCGTATCTCGAGCGCGTACTCACACTCTCG
>DASYCL010000461.1:0-4649 GCA_036500245.1 Polyangiaceae bacterium
GCAGAGCCGAAATGGCCAATACCCTTTGCTACGCACTTCGGCTTGGACGCGCTCCGCGTCGAGTCCGTGCGCGCGGGTCGATGTCGGTTTGCGCTGGTTCGCGAAATGCGCGTCGACCACGACGCGCGTACCCGGGTGAAACGAAGCCTGGCTCGAAACGTAGTTCGGATCTGCCGTGCCGCCGACGTTCCAGCGCGCGAGATCTTCGTCGTCCGCCGCGGCGCGTAGCGCGTTCGAAGCGCGAGGACGAAGATCGAGCGGGTAGGGAACCTCGAACGCGAGTGCAATGCTCAGGCCCGCGTCCGGCTCAGCGGCTTGCGCGTTGCTATCGCGCGCCGCTGCACTTGCATCGACGACAGGGCCGATGCGCGCCGTCGCGTTGGGTAAGCTTGTGGGATTCGCGCGCACCGGTCTGGAAAACGGCCCAGGCGCTGGGCGCGGAGCGGCGCCGCTCGCGCAGCCGAGCGCGAGCAGCGAGAGCAAGGCGTAAACACCAAGACTTTCGCTGTGTGCCTTTACCGCGCGGCGAAAGGAGAGGAAAGTCGGCATTCTGACGGAGGTATCGAAATGAGTGACGCGAGCGAGGGGCTGGGCTTCGAGCATGGCGCAGGTTTCGTAGCGGGTGAAGTCTCCGGAGGCTTTGGGCTCGGGCCCCTCGAAACTCAATACGAGGAGCTGTTCGCCGAAGCGCTTGCGGACGGGGTGATCACGCCCGAGGAGCGCGCGCGCTTGGAGAAGGCTGCGGACAACCTCGGACTCGACCCGCAGCGCCTGCTGAGGCTCGAGCAAGCCATGGTCGCGGCTTATCAAACGCGCTACCGCGTGCAGATCGTCGAACAATACGAGGAGGCTGCGCCTTCGCTTGCGCCGCTCCGTGTCGAAGCGGACGGCGACGCCGGCCGCACGCTCTTGCTCAAGCGAATCGAACAACTCGAGGCTCGGGTGCATGAGCTCGAAACGGAGCTGCGCAAAGCTCGGGCGTCGATCAACGTCGAGGTCGATTTGTCCGAGGTCGAGAGCGCCGCGCACGACGCGAGCGAAGATCCCGACGAAATCTGGCGGCGCGCGCGGCGCGATCCGAAGAACCCGGAAGCGTATCGCGCGCTCAGCCGCGTGTACGCGGCGCGTGACGAGCTCGATCGTCGATTTTGCGTCGCGCAAGTACTCTCGGCGCTCGGCGCGGCGAGCGCGGAAGAGCGCGCTCTGGTCGAGAAATATCGGACCGAGACCTTGATCGCACCGCGCGCGAGCGTTTCGCCGAATGCCTGGGTGGATCTATTGTTTCACCCCGAAGAAGAAGTGCTCACCGGGCAAATCTTCAGTTTGATCGCGCCGTCGGTACTGATCGGCCGTGTGACGGCGCTGCGCCGCGACGGCAAGCTGCACCAACCGGTACCGAGCGCGAAGCAAGATCCCGCCAAGGCGACCGTCACCGCCGTGCGGGCGGTGCCTTGGGCTGCGGCGATTCTCGGGCTGGCTGCGCCGCCGATCTACTTAGAGAAAGATCGCGACGCCGGCTACTCGACGATACCGGGCGTGCCGCCGTTCACGGTCGTTGGCAAGCGCGTGCTTTCGGGCAGGACGCAACTCGAGCATGCGTTCCTCGTCGGACGTCATTTGTCCTGGTATCGCCAAGAGCATTACCTCAAAACCCTATTTAGCAGCGTGCCGGATTTGGAAGACTTGTTCCTCGCGGCGCTCACCATCGGCAACCCAGGCTTGCCGATCGCCGAGGACATGAAGCGCCGCGTGGCCCCGATTGCACAAGCCATCCAACCCATGCTCGAGGCGCCGCACGTCGACGCGCTCCGCGGCTGTTTCCTGCGCTTCGTCGAAGAGGGCGGACGTACCAATTTGCAACGCTGGGGCAGCGCCACCGAGAAAACCGCGGCGCGTGTCGGCTTCGTGCTCTCGAACGACATCGCGACTTCGCTCAAGGTATTGAGCGAAGAAGAAGGCACGGATGGCGAGCTCGGCAAGGATCTCGTCGCGTTTGCCGCGAGCGAGCGCTACTTCAAATTGCGGCGGCAGCTCGGCATCGCAATCGATCAAAATTGACGCAAATTTCCAGCGATTTGTCGTTCAGCGCACGGTCTTCGCGCTCGCTTCCGAGCTCGATCTGGTAGCCTGCTCCGTGGAAGCGCGCGATGACCGAGGACGTATTCGGAATCGTTGGTAGCGTCATCGCCGGCGCATATCACGTCGAACGCGTAGTCGCGGAAGGCGGCTTTGGCGTCGTGTACCGCGCACACCACGGCGGTTTTCGCGCGCCCGTCGCGCTGAAGCTACTCAAGGTGCCGCCACAGAATTCGCAGCAGCAAGCGGCCTTCCTCGAGTTGTTTCGCGCCGAGGCCGAGCTTTCGTTCCGGCTCGCTGCGAGCTTGCCGACAGTTGTACGGCCGCTGCACGTGGATGCGTTCACGGCTTACGACGGCCGCTTCGTGCCGTACATCGTGCTCGAGTGGCTCGACGGCATGACGCTCGACGAGCTGATCAAGCAACGTAACCGCGATGGCGCGATGCCGCTCCAATTGCGCCGGCTCGTGCGCCTACTCTCGCCTGTCGCGCGCGCACTCGAGCGCGCACACAACTTCAGCGGCTCGGAAGGTCGCGTTTCGATCGTGCATCGCGATCTGAAACCGGAGAACATTTTCATCGCCGAGGTCGCGGGCGAAGAAGTCGTGAAGATCCTCGACTTCGGCATCGGCAAAGTAAAAAGCGCCGCAAGCCAAGTTGCTGGGCGGATGAGCCAAGACGGCCAAGCTCCTGCTGCCTTCACGCCGGCATATGGCGCGCCGGAACAATGGGCTCCCAAGCAGTTCGGTCAAACCGGGCCTTGGACGGACGTGTGGGGCTTGGCCTTGTGTCTGGTCGAAGCGCTTGCGGGGCACCCGGTAATCGATGGCGATCCGGCGGCGATGATGGTGACTGCGCTGGATCCGCGACGGCGACCGACTCCACGCGCTGAAGGCGTGGATCTGCCCGACGCTGCCGAAGAGGTTTTTCTGCGCGCGCTTGCGCTCGATCCGCGCCAGCGGCAACGCGATGCCGGCGTGTTCTGGAACGAGCTCTTGGCTGCGATCGACGTGCCCGTTTCCGAGCGCGGGATCGCGTTGCAACGAGACTCGCGCGCCGAAGCCGGCGGCGGTGTGCGCGTCGAACGCGTCGATGTGCGCTCGCGTTCGTCGGGATCGATGTCGCGCGTGCCGCAGCCGACCGCGGCGGTGGAGCGCGCACTGGCGATGGATCTGGAGTTCGATCCAATGAGCGCGCGAGCTCAGCGTCCGGGCGCCGTCTCTGAGACGCGGCCGTCGACGCCCGCGCCTCCCGCGCCCGCGCCGCCGCAGCCCGCGCGGCCATTGCCGGCGCAGAGCCCGCATTTCGTGCCGGATTTGGAGCTGGCGCCGCCTGTCTCACGCAAGCCGAGCGGCCTGCTGGCTGCGGTGAGCGCGCCGGCGCCCGTGGTCACGCCGCAGCCGATGCCAGCGCAGCCGCCAAACGCGCACACCTCCGGCATGCACGCCGCGGTCTTGGATTTCGACGAGACACCGAGCCAGACGGAACGCGCCGCCGTGGCGCTCGACCTCGACTTGCCCGCGGACGAACCGATCGCACGGCGGGCGGCGAGTACACCGGGCATGCGCGCGGTGCAAATGCCTGCGCCCGAGAGCAATCCGCGGCCGGCCCGCGTCTCGGAGCCGCCGCCCGCAGCGCGCGAAATGACGGTGCCGGCGAGCGGCGTGATGCCGCTGCGCGCTGAAACGGTCGAGCTCAGTGCGAGCCCGCCGAGTGCGCGCGAACCGAGCATCCGCGAAGCACGGACGTCGGTTCCGCCGCTTTCGCCGCGATCGGAGCCGAAGCCGGTTACAAAAGTGAAGCTCGAATTGCCGGAGGAAAAGCCGCTGCTCACGCGCTTGCGGCCGGCATTCGTGCTCTTTGGCCTAGCCATTGCGCTCACGATCTTCGACCCGAGTTACGCGGCGATTACCGGGGAAAAGCTCGAAATTTTGGGAGCTCGACCGAGCTTGTTCGGTGGCGTGCTGCTGCTCATTGCGCTCGCGCTTGCTGGGCGCGAGGTCTTCCGTGAATCCTGACTTACTTTCGACCGAGGGCCGACATGAGCAAAACCAAACCGCCGAAGCTTGTCGCAAAGGGCAACCCCCCCCAAAAAAATAAGTCGGAAAAAGCGCAGGCGCGCGCTTTCGTGGCCGAGCTCCGCAGTCGCGGTTTTCGGCGCGCGAAGATCGGTGGTTTCGACATCGATGGTGTCTTGCGCGGCAAATACGTCTCGCTCGACAAGCTGGAGTCTGCGCTACAGAACGGGTTTGGTTTTTGCGATGTGATTTTCGGTTGGGACGTGGCTGACGCGCTTTACGACAATGCTAAAGTCACTGGCTGGCACACCGGCTATCCAGACACGCAAGCTGTGCTCGACCCAACGACCGCGCGACCGATTCCGTGGGAGCCGGGAGTCGTCTCGCTGCTCGCCGATTTTCGCGACGGTCAGGGCGCGCCGCACCCGGGTTGCCCGCGTTCGACCTTGAAGCGCGTGCTCGATCGTTGCGAAAAGCTCGGTTTTTCAGCCAAAATCGGCGCCGAGTACGAATTCTTCTTGTTCAAGGAGACGCGCGATTCGTTGATCGCCAAGG
>DASYCL010000462.1:0-2826 GCA_036500245.1 Polyangiaceae bacterium
CGGTGTTCAGCGCTTCGGCGGAGGAGCTCGCGCTCTGGCCCGAGCTTTCGGCTGCGCTCGGTGGAACCGATCTCGCGCAACAACAACGAGAGCTCGCGCAAGGCGGCGTGTTTTTGCCTCCAATCGTCGCGGATGTGCTCAAGGTGAAGCCGGGCGATCACGTGCGCATCAATGGCCGTGAAGCGCACGTCGCGGGCGTTTTGGACTCCGGGCGCTTGCAGCGCTTGCGCCAGCTCGACGCTGAATCGCTGTTACCGGTGAATCCGGATTCGGGGCTATCGCTCGGTCAAAACAAGGCCGACGTGCAAGCGGCTGCCGCGAACGCGACGCTCGGCGCAGAAGCGGTCGCCAACGTGGTGCACTTGGCGAGCGATCAAGCCGTGGTGGCGTCACCCGAGTTCGTGCGCGAGCTCGGCGGCAAGCTCCGCGCGATCAACGTCTATCCCGGCGCCGGTGTCGATGCGGCCGAGCTCGGCCGGCGGCTCGCCGAAATCGTCGCGATGCCGGTTTGGGCCGCGAGCGCAGCGGGCGTCGATCGGCTGGTATTCACAGTGCTCACCGATGTATCGACCGGGTTCGCGCTGTTCGTGCCGCTGATCCTCGGCGGATTGATCATCTTCGGCACGCTCCTCGGCTCGATCAGCGATCGCGAGAAAGAGATCTACACGTTTTCCGCGCTCGGGCTTTCGCCGGTGCACGTCGGGGTTTTGTTTTTCGCCGAGGCCACCGTGTATGCGGTGATCGGTGGCATGGGCGGCCAGATCTTGGCGGAGCTGGTCGGTGTCGGCGCCGCGTATTTGGCGCGGAAGGGCGTGATCGATCCGCCGGCCATCAACTACTCTTCGACGAACGCGCTCTTCGCGATCGGCCTCGTGATGGCGACGGTTTTGATCTCGGCGCTCTATCCCGCGCTACGCGCGTCGCGCAGCGCGAATCCCGGGCTTTCCCGCGCGTTTCGCTTGCCCGCGCCGAACGGCGATGTGCTCGCGCTCACGTTCCCGTTCACCGTCTCGGCCTACGACATCACCGGCGTGGTGAGCTTTTTGGCCGAACATTTCCGGCGCCATGACGACGCGGGCATCGGCGATTTCGCGACTTCACGCACCGACTTTTACAAAACGCCCGAAGGTCGGCTCGAGCTCTCAGTCGATGTCGCGCTCGCGCCGTTCGATCTGGGCGTGACGCAGGAATTGGTTTTGACCGCGGTGCCGTCGGAGATCCCCGGAGTCGACGAAATCGCGCTCAAGATCACGCGTACGAGTGGCACGGTCTCGGATTGGGTTCGGCAAAATCGCGTGTTCGTGAGCGGTTTGCGCCGGCAATTCTTGGTGTGGCGCACGCTCTCGAACGAAACGATCGAGCGCTATCGACTCGAAACGCTGCAAGCACTCGGAGGCGCCGAAGCGGCGTAAGCGAAGATGGCTTTTTCCTCCTTGCTCAAACGCCGCAAAACGAATGATCGCGAGCTCGAAGAGTTCCGCGATTTGATGCAGCCGCCGTCGACGTTCGAAGACGGCTTCAGCTGGACCGCGTTCTTGGGCGCGCTGTTCGTCGCGCTCTTGATGGTGCCGGGCTCGATCTACATGACGCTGATCGGCGGGCTTTCGGTCGGGCCGGCGGCGCAATGGGTCACGGTCATCTTGTTCATCGAGGTGGCTAGGCGCGCGAACAAGCGCTTGCGCCAAGCTCAAATCTTCACGCTATTTTACCTCGCCGGCGCGATCATGATCACCGCGTCGATGGCGCAGGGTCAGTTCTACGGCGGCCTTTCCGCGCTGTGGTCGCAGTTTTTCGTGCAGTCGGACGCAGCGCGCGCTTCGGGCATTGCTTCGCGCATTCCGAGTTGGGTCGTGCCGAGCAGCACGGCGGTGCTCGAACATCGCTCGCTCTTCATGCGTGAGTGGGTGCCGGCGCTGACCTTGATCGTGTTCACGATGGTGATCGGGCGGCTCGACAACATGGTGCTCGGTTACGGCCTTTTCCGGCTTACGAGCGACATCGAAAAACTGCCATTTCCGATGGCGCCGGTCGGCGCGCAGGGCGTGCTCGCCCTTTCCGAAGAACAAGACGAACGCGCGCCGGACAGCGTCGAACCAGGCAACCCCAACCAAAAACCCGAATCTTGGCGCTGGCGCGTCTTTTCCATCGGTTCGGTCATCGGCCTGATTTTTGGCTTCGTTTACCTCGGCATTCCGACGGTGACCGGCGCGCTGCTCGGTCGCCCGATCACGATTTTGCCGCTGCCGTTCAAGGACTTCACGCAGCAGACCTCGAGCATCTTGCCGGCCACGCCGATGGCGATCGCGATCGATCTCGGCATGGTGCTGCTCGGCATGGTCCTGCCCTATTGGGCGATGATCGGCACCTTCGCCGGCTTCGTCTCGACGGTGATCCTGAACCCGATTTTGCATAGTCCGTCGGTCGGCGTGCTCCGCACCTGGAACCCCGGCGACAACATGCAGACTACGTTCTACAAAAACCAAATCGATTTTTACTTCAGCTTCGCGATCGGCATCGGGATCGCGATCGCGGTTGCGGGTTTCGTTTCGGTCGCCAAGGCTTTTCGCAAGGCGCGCCAAGCGCGGCAGGTTGGCGCCATTTCCAGCCAAAAACTCGCGATCAGCGTGCCGCCCGGTCGCGGCGACATCGCGCCCATCTTGATCTTCGCCGTGTATCTACTCGTGACTGGGCTCTACACCGGCGTCTCGATGTACCTACTCTACCTCGCCGACGGTCACGTCTATTGGCCGGTGATTTGGGTGATGGCATTTTACGCCTGCATCTACACGCCAATCGTCAGCTACGTCACCGCGCGGCTCGAAGGCG
>DASYCL010000463.1:0-2945 GCA_036500245.1 Polyangiaceae bacterium
CGCTCTGCACTTCCGGATGCTTGCTGAGCGCGGTTTCGATCTTCGTGGCCTCGCGATCAGCCTCTTCGACGTCACTGCCTGTCGGCGCGGTGACGCGCACGTTGAAGCTCGATTGGTCCTGCGGCGGCGTGAATTCGCTCGGCAAACTAAGCCCGATCGCGAACGAGCCCGCCGTGACGAGCATGGAAATGCTGAGCACCTTCCACGGATGACGCAGCGCGAGCGACAGCATGCGATGGTAGAAATTCGCGAGCCGCGAAAATAGCCGATCGACAGTCTGCGCCACCTTGCCCGGCTCGCCGTGATTCGCCAGCAGCCGCGCGCAGCGCGCCGGCGCGAGCGTCACCGCTTCGACGTACGAAATCGCGACGGCGACTGACAGCGTCACACCGAACTGGAAGAAATATTTGCCGACCACGCCGGTCATGAAGATCACCGGCAAAAAGATCGCGATGACGGCTGCCGTCGCGGCCAGCGCGGCGAACGTGATTTCGCCGGTGCCGTCGAGCGCGGCCTTGAAGCCGTTCTTGCCCATCTCGCCGTGACGGTAAATGTTCTCCATCACCATCACCGCGTCGTCGACCACGAGGCCGATGGCGAGTGACAGGCCGAGCAGCGTGAACGTATTCAGCGTGAAGCCCGCCGCCCAAATCACCGCGATCGTTCCGAACAGCGACATCGGGATGGCCAAGAGCACGTTCAGCGTCGCCGAGAACGAGCCCAAAAACAGCCAACAAACCAGCGAAGTGAGCCCGACCGCGAGCACGAGCTCGGTCTCGATCTCGTGCACCGACTCTTTGATGAAGTCGGTGGTGTCGAACAAAACGTCGATTTCCATGCCCGGCGGCAGGGTTTTTCTGAGCTCGTCGACCGCGGCGCGCACATCGGAAGCGACGGTCACCGCGTTCGAGCCGTGCTGCTTCAAGATGCTCATCGCTTGCAGCGGCACGCCGTCGATACGCGCGATGGTGCGCGCGTCTTCGAAGCCGTCTTCAATCAGCGCCACGTCTTGCAAGTAGACCGGCGCGCCGTTCTTATCGCTGATCACGATGTGCTTGAACGTATCGATGTCGAGCGCCTCGCCGAGCACTTGTACCGTGATGTCTTGGCCTGGCGTTTCGAGCTGACCGCCGGGCACGACCACGTGTTGCTTGGTGAGCGCGCTATTGATGTCCGAAACCGTCACGTTTCGTTCGATCAGCTTGTTCGCGTCCACCCAAATGCGGATGTTGCGATCGAGGTAACCCGCGGTCGTCACCTGACCGACGCCCGGGATCGTCTGCAATTTCTGCTCGACTTGATAGCGCGCGAAATCGGACAAAACCTGGCGCGCGAACGCGCCGCGCAGCCCGACCGTGAGCAGCGGTTGGTCGTCCGGATTGCTCTTCGAAACCGTGGGCTGCTGCACGTCTTTGGGCAAGCTGCGTTGCGCTTGCGAAACTTTGGCCTGCACGTCTTGCAGCGCGAGATCGATGTTGCGATTGAGCGCGAAGACCGCGGTGATGCGAGCGCTGCCGAGCCGCGCCGTGGCTTCGATGCGCTGCACGCCTTCGACTTGCGCGAGCGACTCTTCGAGCGGCTCGATGATGCCGCTCTCGACCTCCTCCGGACCCGCACCGGGCCAACCCAAGGACACCGTGACGTTCGGCGAATCGACGTCCGGCATCTGACTCACGCCGATGCGCGACGCAGACACCAAACCGAACAAGATCGTGCCTGCCATCAACATCCAGGCCAAGACCGGCCGTCGAATGCAGACTTCGGTAAAATTCATGGCTCACCCGCGGCGACCGGCGATGAAGGGGCGCCGCCGTCGCGGTGTTTGTGGGTTTTTTGCCCATCTGCGGCTGTGCTTCCCGCGGGTGCGGCGTTGCCCGGCGCGGCGCTGCTTGCGCTCGGCGCAGCGCCCCCGTCGCTCGGCTCTTCGCTGTAGGTGCCCGCGGGCATCGAGGTCACGACTTTGACTTTCGCGCCGTCGCTCAAGGCTTCGACCCCGCGCGTAACGAGCATGTCGCCCGCGTTGAGCCCCGATTTTACTTCGACCATGCCGTCGGGCGTGTGCAAGCCGAGCTGGAGCGTGTGCTCGTGCGCGACCTCGCCCGTGACGACGTAGGCTAAAAATCCGCGTTCGCTGGGGCGTGCCGCGGTTTGCGGGATCATCGGGAACGATTTCGTCGACGGCAGTTTCACGTCGACTTGCGCGAACGAGCCGGGACGTAGCCAAAATTGATGATTCGTTTGGGTGTCGACCTGCGCGGTCATCGGCACGAGGCGCGAATCCGGATCGGCCGAACCGCCGACGAGCGTGATCTTGCCGGTGTATTTTTGCTGGCTGTCTTTCAGCGTGAACGTGACGGGCATGTCGACTTTGAGCCGGGGCGCTTCCGACGTGGTCACATTGAAATGGAGCAGCATCGGGTCGCGTTGGAGCAGCGTCGCGACCACGGTGCCGGCTTGGACGTATTGCCCGGTCTCCACGCTGCGCGTTTGCACGGTGCCGGCCACCGGCGTTTTGAGGCTCGAATCGTCGAGGTTGAGCTGCGCGAGCTTGAGCGCCTCTTTGGCTTGATCGACGCTGGCCTGCGCGGTGCGCAGTTTGGTTTGATAGGTCTCGACTTCTTCGGCGGCAATCACGCCGGGATTGGCTTGGCTCGCGCCGGTGCGGCGATCGAGCGCGGCTTGCGCGTCCGCCTGTGCGGCTTCTGCGCCCTCGAGCGCGGCCTTGGCCGAAGTCACGTTGAGCGAGTAGCGACGGCTGTCGATGTAAGCCATCACTTGGTTGACCTTCACGTCTTGGCCTTCGACGAACGTCACTTTGTCGACCACGCCGGCGACGCGGGCGGTGATTTGCACGTGCTCGAACGCGTCCACTACGCCCGGCGCTTGAACATCGACCACGTGCGGATCGGCCGTGACTTTGATCACCTCGACCGGAAAGGCGATGC
>DASYCL010000464.1:0-5206 GCA_036500245.1 Polyangiaceae bacterium
GGGTTTGTCCGAAAAGTGCGCAGAACGGCTAATGTTCGCGCGCACTCAGCGGCCATTCTCTTCGTTCGAAGATGCAATTCGACGTGCCGCGCTGCGCGAAGACGAAGTCGAGCGCTTGGCCGAAGCCGGCGCATTCGAAACTTTGTTGCCCGGTCGACGTCAAGCTTTGTGGCGCGCGCGTGCGCCACGTGTCGCTGGCTTGTTCGCAGACAAAAACTTCGAGGAGACCGAGGTGAGCTTGCCCAAGCTCCGGCCGACAGAAGCTTTGATCCTCGATTATCAGCACAAAGCGCTCTCGGTCGGCGATCATCCGATGCGCCATTTCCGCAAACGGCTCGGCTCGCAAGTGCTCACGGCCGAGGGGCTGAAAGCGCGGAACAAGGGCGAGCTCGTCAGCGTGGCGGGCGTGGTGATTTGCCGGCAACAACCCGGCACAGCGAGCGGCGTCGTGTTCATCACGCTCGAGGATGAAACCGGGTTTGCGAATTTGATTTTGTGGCGCGCCATATACGAAAATTTTCGGCTACCCGCCCGGCATTCGTCGATCCTCCTCGCGCACGGCGAGGTCGAGCGCCAAGTGCGGCCGGACGGCTCGAATTTGGTTTTGGCGGAGCAGGGTGAAGCTCCGGTGATTCACTTGATCGTGCGCTCGGTCGAACGACTCGACGTGCCGGGCCGAGATATTCAGCAAGCCTCGCGCGATTTTCATTGAACGAACGCAACTCGCTCCGGAGCCGACCGACAGGGGTTCATGAGCAGAAGCTTTCGCCTCGAATGTTCGGTGCTCTCGTTACTACTCGGATTGGGCTTCGCCGCGTGCGGGCTCGACTCGAGCGTATCGGTGCCGAGTGCTCCTATGTCGCCAGCCAATGGTGGGGCGACGCTGAGCGGCGCAGACGCGTCGAGCACGGATCAAGACGCCGCAGTCACGGAATTTGGCGACATGCCGATGACCGGCGTTTCCGGGGGGGCGAGCGGAGCTTCTGCTGCGGGGGGCGACCCGGGGGGGATCGACAGCGGGGGCGCTTCTTCAAGAAGCGCTGGGGGGATCGGCGGCGCCACTTCCACCCGAGGTGGCGCCGCCGGTGCTGGCGGTTCGGGCACACAAGCCGGAGCGAGCGATACCGCGGGAACCGGTGGTTCCGGCGGGAGCCCAACTCCGAGCATTTACTTCAGCGAATACATCGAGGGTTCGTCGTCGAACAAGGCGCTCGAAATCGCGGCGAGTCTGGATTCGGTGCTCGATGGTTGCAAAGTCAGCACGTACTTCAACGGCAGCAGCGAAGCCTCGGTGATCGCGACGCTCAGTGGCAAACTCGCGTCCGGCCAAGTGCTGACGCTCTGCTCGAGCAGCCTACAGACGACGCTCGGGGCCACCTGTAATCAAGTCGGCCGGCTCACGTTCAACGGGGATGATGCGGTCGCGCTCGTTTGCGGTGATCGGATCTTGGATCTGATCGGGCAGATCGGCGTCGATCCGGGCGCGACTTGGGGAAGCGGCGACACGACGACCACCGATCACACGCTGCGCCGCAAGTGCAGCGTCACGAGCGGCGATGCGCCGAGCAGCGAATCATTCGATCCGAGCGTCGAATGGGATTCATTTCCGCTCGATACGTTCGATGGACTCGGCGCGCGCGGCTGCTGACCGCGACGCCGAAGGCTATGACGGCCCGCGCCCCGACGCGTGACCATCAAAAATCAAGCCACCTCTACGCTCGCCGCGGGTTCGCTCGGCGCGTTCGTTTCGCGACTTTGAGTCGCCGCGAGCGCCGAGTGCGTATCGCTGCGCGTGACGGCGCTTTCGTTCACCTTCACGCTCACGATGCGCGACACACCGGGTTCGCCCATCGTGACGCCGTAGAGCACGTCCACGCTCTGCATTGTCTTTTTGATGTGCGTGATCAGGATGAACTGCGAGCTCGCGGTCATTGCGCGGATGCTCTCGTTGTAACGAGCGACGTTGGCTTCGTCGAGCGGCGCGTCGACTTCGTCCAAGATACAGAAGGGCGAGGGCCGATGTTGGAAGATGGCGAAAATCAACGAGACGGCCGTGAGCGCTTTTTCACCGCCGCTCATCAGCTCGATGTTGCCGAGCTTCTTGCCCGGCGGTTGCGCGACGATGTCGACGCCGCTGCCGAGCAGATCTTCTGGATCGGTGAGTAATAACTCGGCGCGACCGCCGCGGAAGTGACGCGCGAACGTCTTCTTGAACAGGGCGTTGACTTCGTCGAACGTCTCTTTGAAGCGACGACGCGATTCCTTGTTCATGTGGCGAATCGCGTGATCGAGCTCTTCTAGAGCCTTTTCGATGTCGACCTTTTGCGAGTTGAGCTCGACGAAGCGCCGCTCGGCGTCGTCGTGTTCGGCTTTCGCGTCGAGGTTCACCGGTCCCATGCGATCGATCAACTGCGCAAGCTCGTCGATGCGGCGGCGATGCTCGGCGTCCGGCGCGGGCCGCGCATGGTAGTCACCAACGACACGCTTCAAGTCCAAGCCGCGGAACCGCTCGCGCACGGTGTTGAGCAAGTGATCGCGCTCGATCGCGATGCGCTGCACGGCCATCTCGTGCTTTTTGAGGGACTCGTCGACCAGCTCGAGTTCGTCCCGAAGGCCCTTGAGCTCGGCTTCTTTCGCGCCGAGCGTTTGGCGGACCAGTTCGAGCCCAGCGCGGGTCTCTTCGAGTTCAGCGTGCGCGACCTTGGCGCGTTCGGCAGCGGACATGCGCGATTCGCGAGCCATCATGATGCGCGCCGCGGTTTCGCCGTAACTGACCGACGCTTCGTGGCTTTCTTCGCGCAACTTGAGCGCGCGTTCCTCGAGCTCCGACAGCGTAGCCGCGATGCGTTCGCCGGCGATGCGCGCCGCTTCAGCTTGCTCGCGCACTTGAGCCAGCCGCACTTTGCGCTCCGTGACGAGCGAGGCCTGCGCGCTAACTTGCTCGCGCCAGGACGTCGCGGTCGCTTCCGAGCGAGCGAGCGCATGCTGCAAATGGTCGAGCTCGGCGCGGACGGTGTCGAGCTCGCTGCGCGAGCCGGACTCCGCGCCCGTCGCAGCTTCGAGCGAGCGATCGATTTCGGCGAGCTCCAGATCGAGCGCGTCCAAGCGAAGCTCGGTGCGTTCGATCTCTGCCGACGTGCGCGCGAGATCTTTCTCGGCGGTCACGTGCGCGAGTTCGCCTTGATGCGCGTCCTGGCGAGCGCGATCGAGCGAGGTGCTGACGTCCGCGATGCGCGCGCGCAGCGTGTTGTGCTCGGCGTTGAGCCGCTCGTAGTCTTTTTCGAGACGTTCGACGTCACCCGTGAGCGCGAGCATTTCGCGCTTTTGGTCGAGCATCGCCGAAGCAACGTCGTCGCCGCTGCCGCCGCTGACGATGCCGTCGGGGCGCGCCACGGTGCCGTCCAGCGCCACTGCGGTCACACCTGGATGGCGGCGTGAAATCGCGACCGCGCTCGCCGCGTTTTCCACCAAGATCGCGTCGCCGATCAGGGCACGGACCAAGGCTTCATCGGACTCGGCGTAGCTGAGCTCGTCCGCGAGCCGACCGAGGACGGCCGGATCATCGTGGAAAGAGCTGCGATCGGCGCCGGCGACGTACGGCGGTCGCGCCGCGATCACGTCCGCGCGGCCGCGCTCTCCGGCACGCAGTTCGGCCAAGAGATCGATCTGCGCCGCCGAATCCGCCACGACGACGCATGACAGGCGATCGCCAAGTAAGCCGGCGACCGCGAGCGTCAATCGCTCGGGCGTTTGCATGCGATCGGCGACCATGCCGAGCACGCGCGGATCGCCTTGCTTCGAAAGCAACGCGCGCGCGCCGCCGCCAACACCCTCCAAGCGACGATGTAGATCTGCCAGCGCGCGCAAGCGATTGCGCTTTTGGCCGAGCTCGTTCTTCACCGAGTCGACGCCGCGTTCGCTTTCGAGCGTGCCGCCGCGCAAGGTTTGGAGTTCCTGCTCGAGTTCGCCGCGTTCACTCTGCGTCAGGCGCTTGCCTTCTGCGAGTTCGGCCACGCTGCGCTCGAGCGCTTGCTTGCGCGCAACGCAATCCGAAAGCTCGCCGGTCAGCTTGTCACGCTCGGCGACCAAGCGATCGTTGCGCTGGCGTGCTTCGACCAAACGTTGCGCGATGCCGTCGAGCCGGGCCTCAGCCGCTGCAGAGCGCGCGTTGAGCTCGCCGGCTTGACGCCGCAAGGTGTGCACCTCTTCGCTGGCTTGGGCTTCTTCCGCTTGCAGACCGCTGAGGGCTTCGATTTCGGCGAGTGCGTCCGCTTCGCGCGCGCGCTCGTCACCGGAGAGCTGGTTCACGCGCGCTGCCAGAGCTTCACGCTCATCACGCAGCCCTTTGGTGCGCACATCATTCAGCTCGAGCTCGGTCTGCGCCGCATCGAGCCGCTCGCTCAAGTGCGTCAAGCGATCGCGCGAGCGCTCGAGTTCCGCGAGCAAGGAGCTGACTTCGTTGTCGGCTTCGAACGCGCGGCGCGAAGTTTCGTCCGCGCGAATTTCGATCGCGAGCGCTTCTTCGCGCGCAGCGTCGAGCAAGACGTCAGCCTCGCGCAAGCTCGCGCGCGCGCCTTGCGAACGCTCGTTTGCCGCAGAAAATCCTTCATTTTCCACGCGCTCGGTCACGATCAACTCGAGCAAGCGATGCGACGCGTCGTGCAGCACCAGGTCGTCGAGCTCTTTGCGATACTCGATGAAGCGCTCGGCTTTCGCGACTTGACGCTTGAGCGAAGCGCGCGAGCGATCGATTTCGGAGACGATGTCCGTAATGCGCAAGAGGTTCTGACGCGTCAGCTCCATCTTGCGTTCGGCTTGCTTCCTGCGCTGCTTGTACTTGGTGACGCCGGCGGCTTCCTCCAAGAACATGCGCCGGTCTTCCGGTCGCGCGCTGACGATTTGACCGATGCGGCCCTGCTCGACGATCGAGTACGCCTTGGTGCCGACGCCGGTGCCGAGAAAGAGCTCGGTCACGTCTCGGAGGCGCACCTGGGTCTTGTTCAATAAGTATTCGCTCGTCCCATCTCGATACAGCCGGCGGGTGACGGCGATCTCGGGGTAGTCGCGGTACTCGATGGGGAGGCTTTGGGCGTACTCGGGGTTGGTGTTGTCGAAGGTGAGGGTGACCTCCGCCAAACCGTTCGGCCCGCGCGACTCGGAGCCATTGAAGATGACATCTTCCATGGCGCGGCCGCGGAGATGCTTG
>DASYCL010000465.1:0-10295 GCA_036500245.1 Polyangiaceae bacterium
TTGCAACGCGGCTACAAGGTCGCGATCTGCGAGCAGATGGCGGACCCTTCGAAGGTCAAAGGGATCGTGCCGCGCGAAGTCGTGCGCGTGATCACGCCGGGGCTCGTCACTGAACGCGAGCACCTCGAGTCGAGCGCGAATAACTTCTTGGCAGCGGTCGAAGTCGGTGTGGACAGCGTCGGCGTTTCGTTGTTCGATTTCTCGACCGGAGAATTGCTCGCCGCCGAGTTGCCTGACGTGCCCGCCGCGCTGGCCGAGCTGAGCCGCGCTCGACCACGCGAAATTCTGCTCGGTTTTGCGCCCGAGTTCAGCGACGGCGCGGACGTGACCGCGGCGCTGAACGCGCTCGGTCGTGCCGCGCTACGCGAAGATAGCGAGCTCGACGCAAACACCGCGAAGGTCGCGCTCGGCGAGCTCGAGCACGAGTCGCAAGCGCTCGCGTCTTCGGCGCGTCGCGCAGTTGCGCGTGCGCTGCGTTTTGCGCGCGCTTGCAATCCGGGCGTCGAGTTGCCCGCGCGGCGAATTGGGCGCTGGGATCCGGCCTCGCTTTTGGCCATCGATCGCGTGGCGCAGGCGCACCTCGAGCTCGTCGAATCGGTTTCGGGTGCGCGCGAAGCGACGCTGCTCGGCGTGCTCGATGCGACGAACACGCCGATGGGCGCGCGGCTCTTGCGCCGCCGCTTGCTCGCGCCGCTCACCGACGTCGAGCGCATTCGCCGGCGGCTCGATATGGTCGAGGCTTTGGTCGTGCACTCGCGCTTGCGCGAAGAACTGAAGCTCGAGCTCGGCCAAGTCGGCGACATCGAGCGCCTCGCGGTGCGCGCATCGCTGCGCGCGGCAACTCCGCGCGATCTGGGCGCCCTTCGCGACGGTCTCGCCGCGGCGCGCGGGCTTGCCACGGTGCTCGCGCGCATCTCCGATCCGGGGCTCCGCGAAGCGCTCGGTCTCGCGCGTGAGCTCGACACCGCCGGCGAACTCTGCGAACTTTTGGAAAACGCGCTCGTAGCGCGCCCGCCAGCGCAGCCGAAAGATGGCGAAATCTTCAAACCTGAGTTCGACCGCGAGCTCGCCGAGCTTTCGGAGCTGCGCAAAAACGGCACCGAGCGCATGGTCGAGCTCGAGGCGCGGCTCAAGCAAGAAACCGGAATCAACACGCTGAAGGTGCGATTTACTCGCGTTTTCGGCTGGTACATCGAAGTGAGCCGCGGTCAGAGCGCGCGCGTGCCGGAGCACTATCGGCGCAAACAAACAGTCGCGACTGGCGAACGCTATGCGACGCCCGAGCTCGACGATCTCGCCGATCGCATCGCGCACGCGGAAGAGCTTCATCGCGAGCGCGAGCTCGCGCTGCTCGCCGAGCTCGGCGCGGAAGCGGCACGCCAGAGCGAGCGGGTGAAGGCACTCGCTCGCGAGATCGGGCGCTGGGACGTCGCAGCGAGTCTGGCCGACACCGCGCATCGCTACGACTACTGTCGTCCAGCGGTCGACGCTTCGGATGAAATCATGATCCGCGACGGGCGCCATCCAGTGGTGGAGCGCCTCGCCGCGCAGGGTCGCTTCGTGCCGAACGACGTCGATCTCGATTTGGAACGCGAGCGGCTTTGGCTCATCACCGGCCCGAACATGGCCGGCAAGAGCACGCTGCTGCGACAAGTCGCGTTGAGCGTGATTTTGGCACAAATGGGCAGCTTCGTGCCCGCGCGTTCGGCGCGTATCGGCATCGTGGATCGGGTGCTGTCGCGCGTCGGCGCGAGCGACAATTTGGCCGGCGGCGAGAGCACGTTCATGGTCGAGATGCGCGAGACCGCCGAAATCCTGCGCAACGCGACGCGGCGTTCACTCGTGATTTTGGACGAAATCGGCCGCGGTACGAGCACCTTCGACGGCCTCGCGATTGCGTGGGCGGTGGCAGAATATTTGGACGAAGCGATTTGCTGCCGCGCGCTTTTCGCGACGCACTATCACGAGCTCACGGCCCTCGGTGAAAGCAGCGTGCACGCCGCAAACTACAGCGTGAGTGCGCGCGAGCTCGACGGTGACGTCGTGTTTTTGCACCGACTCGTGGCCGGCGCCGCGAGCCGCAGCTACGGTGTGGCGGTCGCGAAGCTCGCCGGCTTGCCGGAGACCGTGCTGGCACGCGCGCGGGCACTGCTCGCCAGCCTCGAAGCCGGCGGCGCTGCGAAGCCGGCAAAATCGCGCACAAAATCCGGTGCGAATGCAGACCAAATGCAGCTCTTCGGCGCGCGTTCCGCCGAAACTCGCGGCCACGCCGAGCTGATCGACACGATTCGAGCGCTAGACTTGGATCGATTGACCGGGCTCGAAGCATTACAGTTTTTGGCACGGCTGAAGCAAAAACTCTGACGCTCGCGAAAGACGACTCGAAAATGTTCTTGATCGTGATGGGTGTGACCGGCTGCGGAAAAACCACGGTGGGACAGCTGTTGGCTGAGCGTCTCGGCCTGCCGTTCCACGACGCGGACGCATACCATCCACCCGAGAATCGGGCGAAAATGTCCAGCAACATTCCGCTCGGGGACGCGGATCGTTGGCCCTGGCTCGAGCTCTTGGCCAAGCACGCGCTCGAGTGGGAGGCCGAGGGCGGCGCGGTGCTTGCGTGTTCGGCGTTGAAGCAGTCGTATCGGGATGTGCTCTTGAAACAGGTGACGTCACGTCGCGTCGTCTATTTGGAGCTGCCGCGCGAAGCGGTCGCGCGCAGGCTCGATGCCCGCCGTGGCACGCACGAAATCGTGCGCGACTACGACAAGATTTTGGACGGCCAGTATCGCGATCTCGAGCCGCCGAAGGACGCAATCACGATTTCGGCAGAACTCAGCCCGCGCGAGATCGTCGAGCGCGCGGCGCGCCTACTGGGGCGCGAAGGCTATGACGGCAAGACCGCGCTGCGCCTGAACCTCGGCTCGAAGACCGCGCGCATCACGGACGACGAGTCCGAAACACGCGTGGCGGAGCTACTCGATCAACTCGGGCCGCTAAAGCGCGTCTTGCTCTTGCCGCCGGATTACACTCGCTATCACTCGGGCGCTGGGATTTTGACCGCGCAGCTCTATCAGCGCCTCGTCGCGCGTGGCGTGGAAGTCGCGGTGCTGCCGGCCACCGGCACGCACGTGGCGATGAGCGCGGAGGAAATCGCGCACATGTTTCCCGGCGTTCCGCCGAGCGTGTTTCGCGTCCACGATTTTCAACGCGATCTGGTCAAGCTCGGCGAAGTGCCCGCTTCGTTCGTGCGCGAAGTGAGCGGAGGCCTGGTCGACTATCCCATCGAGTGCGAGGTCAATCGCGCGCTGACCGAGAAGTGGGATCGCATCATCTCGGTCGGACAGCTCGTGCCTCACGAGGTCATCGGCATCGCCAACCATGCCAAGAACGTGTTCGTCGGCGCCGGCGGCAAACAGGTCATCGATCACACGCATTTTTTGGGGGCAGTCTGCAACATGGAGCGGATGATGGGCCGCGCGCGCACGCCGGTCCGCGACATCCTCGAGTACATGGCGAATGCGTTCCGCAAAACGCTGCCGCCAATCACGTATCTTCTGACCGTTCGTCAAAAAGTCGAAAACGAAATCGTGACGCGCGGACTCTTCGCGGGGGACGACATCGGCTCTTTCATCGTCGGCTGTCAGCTCGCAGTCGAAGCGAATTTGGATTTGTTGGCTGCGCCATTGACGAAGGTGGTCGTGTATTTGGATCCGAGTGAATTCAAATCGACTTGGCTGGGGAATAAGGCCATTTACCGCACGCGCCTGGCGCTGGCGGACAACGCCGAGCTCTTCATCCTTGCGCCTGGCGTGCGCATGTTCGGTGAAGACGCTGGGATCGATCGCTTGATTCGCCGTCATGGCTATCACGGTACGCCAGCGGCGCTGGCGGCAATCAAAGCGGATCCAGAGCTCGCCGCTTCGCTCTCGGCGGCCGCGCACTTGATTCATGGTTCATCCGAGGGGCGGTTTCACATCACGTACGCCGCGGGCGGGCTGACGCGCGCCGAAGTCGAAGGAGTCGGGTTTGCTTACGCCGATCCGGAGCAAGCGCTCGTACGTTATGACCCGAGCAAGCTGCGAGACGGTGAGAACGTGTTGTCCGACGGCGAAAAGATCTTCTTCATCTCGAACCCCGCGCTCGGCCTGTGGGCGCTCGCCGAACAGTTCGCGAGTTGAGCCATCGAGCGTTGCGCGACTAACGCCGCGGCGGCTTTGGTTCGGGTGGTGTTGCGCCGCGGCCATCTTCGGGCCAGGGGTGGCGCGGGTATTTGCGCATCAGCTCTTTGCGGATGGTCGGGTAATGGCGCAGCCAAAATCCGGCCAGATCCGAGGTGACTTGGACCGCGCGCTGGTTCGGCGCGAGTAAATGCAAGGTGAGCGGCACTCGTCCGCGGCACAGCTTTGGCCCCTCGGGCATGCCGAAAAAATCCTGCAAGCGCGATTCGATCCACGGCGGGCGATCGGCTTCGTAGTGCACTTCGAGCACGCGGCCTCCGGGCAAGCGGACGCGCTCCGGTGTTTCGCTCTCGAGCAAGCGACGCTGCGCGGGATTGAGGTTCGCGAGCAACGCACTCGTCACGTCGACTTGCGCGAGCTCGGCGAAACTCGTGAGCCCTTCGCAAAGCAATTTCAGCGTGCCGAGCGCGGCGCTTTCGTCGAGTTCGGGGAAATCCTGTTCGGGAAAATGCTGGCGCAAGAGCCGGAGTCGCGAGCTCAGCGCCAAGAGCTTGTCGCTCTTCGAGAGATCGAGCGCGCTGCCGCGTCGGGCTTCGGCGGCCAAGATCGCGCTTGCTTCCGCCGACGGCGGCGCTGCCGAGCGAGCCTCATCGAAAACGACCGCACCGAACGCCATCTTCTCGACGCGCTCGACGCGCTTCGAATTCGGGTTCCATTCGAGCTCGTCGCTGACGCTGACGGCGTCGGCAAAGCTTTCCAGCAGCCAATCGGGTTCGATTGCGCTTGCTAGGCGCACGATCGCGCCGCTGCCGCCACGTTGCTCTTCGGCTTCGAGCGCGAGCAAAAATTCCGCGTCCACGACCACGCTCGACTCGGACAGGCGCGCGACGCCGCCCGAGCTCAGGATCAAATCGCGCTCGCCGCTTCGCTTTCGCCGCGCTACGCGATCGGGGAACGCCGCGAGCAAGCAGCGCTGGAGCTCGCGCTCGCGCTCGTCGAGGCTGCCCGGCGCTTCGCCGCGATTGCGGGCGAGCCGCGAAATCTGACGTTCCGCGCGGCGCACGCTGTCGACCGCTCGCGGATCGAGGCCAAAGCTGCGCAAGCGATGCGCTTCGAAGCGCGCATCCTCGGCCTCGCGATAGCGTTCGACGCGTTCGAGTACGTCGCTCGGGCCGCGCTCGCCGAAGGTTGGTTTGCCGCGCTCGCCGAAACCTGCGCGCGAGCCGAACCGGATGTCGCGTTCGCCGAGCAGCGCCGCAGCGAGCGCGGCTTCATGCGCCACGCCGCGGCGTTCGCCTTCGACGAGCAGGCGTCCGAGCCGTGGCGGAAGCGGGAAGCGCAGCAAGCGCTGGCCGAGCTCGGTCAGCACGCCCGATGCGTCGAGCGCGCCGAGTAGCTTCAATAGCTCGTGTCCGCCAGCGAGACGCGCTTGGGGCGGCGCGTCCAAGAATTGGAGCGCCTCGGGACGAGCGACGCCGGCGCCGTGCAAAATCAAGAGTGCTTCGGCCAGATCGCTGCGCACGATTTCGGGCGCGTCGTGCGCGCGCCGGCTTTCGTAGTCGCCTTTGGTGAACAAGCGGAATACGCGGCCTTCGCGCGTGCGGCCGGCGCGCCCCGCGCGCTGTGTCGCTGAAGCGCGACTCACCGGTTCGATGCCGAGTGTCGGCAATCCGCTCCACGGCGAGTGGCCGGCAATGCGCGCGAGACCGGAATCGATCACGGTGGTCACGCCGTCGACCGTGATCGACGATTCGGCGACGTTGGTTGCGAGCACGACTCTGCGCGATTTCGCCGGCTCGACCGCGCGCGCTTGCTCGGCGATCGGCAAGTCGCCGTGCAGCGGCAAGACGAGCAACGAGGCTTCACTCGAGAGCGCCTCGAGCGCGACGCTCGCTTTGCGGATTTCAGCCGAACCAGGCAAAAATACCAAAATATCCCCACTCGGATCTTCGTTTACGGCGCGGCGCACCGCGCTCACGATTTGCTTTTCGAGCGGGCGATCGTCGGGCTTCGGCAGAAACTCGACGCTCACGGGGAACATGCGGCCCTCGCTGCGGATGCGCGGGCAATCGCCGAGAAAGCGTGCCACGGGCTCGGCGTCGAGCGTCGCGCTCATGACGACGAGCTTCAAGTCGGCACGCGCGGTGCGGCTCAAGCGATCGAGCAACACGAGCAGTAAATCGGTCGCCAAATGGCGTTCGTGGAATTCGTCCAAAATCACCGCGCCGACGCCGGGTAATTTCGCTTCGCTGAGCAATCGCCGGAGTACGATGCCTTCGGTCGCGTAGCGAACGCGCGTGCGTGCGCTCGCGGCCTCCTCGAAGCGCACGCTGTAGCCGACGAATTCACCGAGTGTTTCGCCGCGTTCGTCGGCGACGCGCTTGGCCGCCATGCGCGCCGCGAGTCGTCGCGGTTCGGCCACGATCACTTCGGCATTGCCGAGCAGGTGTTGCACGGCCCACGGCACGCGCGTGGTTTTGCCCGCGCCGGGCGGCGCTTCGAGCACGACCGCGCGAGCCGAATCGAGCGCGCGCTCGAGCTCGGGCAAAACCGCATCGATCGGCAACTCGAGCATCCGGCCGAACGGTTTAGCATCGTCCTTCCTGAAAACGCAGAAATTGCGCCGTTTCGCGAACAGTTGTCGAACGCGGCGACTCGGCAATCAGTCTGCTTTCGCGCCTTCGCGTGGCGATAGCTGGGTTATGCTGAGCGCGTCATGTCCGAGCGGCGCGCTGCATTTTTTGATCTCGATCGCACGCTCGTGCGCGTCGATACGCCGCGTTTGTACACGCGCTATCGCCGGAGCAAGGGTGACGCGACCTGGCGCGACTCGCTGCAAGTGGCGTGGTGGGTGCTGCAATACACCGCCGGGATGATCGACGCGCCGCGCGTCGCGCGCAAAGCGCTCGAGAACTTCGCCGGTAGAGACGAAGAATGGTTGATCAAATCTTGTGACGAGTGGTTTCCCGAGTACGTATTGCCGGAGATCCAAGCGCGCGGCAGGGAGATCGTGAAAAACCATCGCGAGGCCGGCGATTTGGTGGCGATCGTGACGGCGGCGACGGTCTACGTCGCGCGACCGGTCGCACGCGAGCTCGGCATCGATCACGTGGTGTGCTCGGAGCTCGAAGTCGACGCGAATCGTCGCCTCACCGGCAAAGTCGTGGAACCGATGTGCTACGGCGAAGGCAAAATCACGCGCGCCGCCGCGCTTTTGGCTCAGTACGACATCGGCTTCGAGCGCGTGACGTTCTACAGCGACAGCATCACGGATTTGCCGCTCTTGTCCAAAGTCGAAGTGCCGGTCGCGGTGAATCCGGATCGCCGTCTGCTTCGCGCCGCTCGCGCGCGCGGCTGGCAAGTTCAAAATTGGTGAGCGCGGCTCAGCCTTTGACGCGCACGGCCCAGGTCAGCCTCGCCAGGCTCTTCAGCACGTTCGGCACGCGCTTGATCAGATTGATCGACGGTGGGCGTTTTTCCGTGACGCGCGTCGGGATCTCGAGCACGCGTAAATCGCGGCGATAAGCGCGAATCACCATTTCGCTTGCGAAAACGTCTTTGTCGACCACGCAGGCTTCGACCACGGGCACCAGGGCGTCGCGCCGAAAACCTTTCAAGCCGTGCGTGTCCGTGCCGCGGAAGCCGAGCACGACGCGCAAGATGCTCGTGTAAAATACGCTCGCAGCGTGGCGAAAGAGCGGGCGTTCGTCCTCGGCGCCGCCGATCAACTTCGAGCCGATCACCAGATCGGCGCTGCCGGCGCGTAAGAGCTCGATCGCCCGCTGGTGAAAATCGGTGTCGCAGAGATCGATTTCGTCGGCCAACACCAACTCGCCGCGGGCGGCCAAGATGCCCATGCGGAGCGCCTTGCCGTAGTTGGGTTCTCCCGCGGAGATGTGGCGCACTTCGGGGTACTTGGTTTCGAGCTCGGTGGCGATCGCGAGCGTGCGATCGCGCGAGCCGTTTTCGGCGAGCACGATTTCGTAGTTCCAGCCGAGCGGAGCTAGGCGTTCGCGCAGATCGACGACCGCGGAGTGCAGGATCCCTTGCTCGTTGTAGATCGGGATCACGATGGAGATTTCGGGCTTCATTCGGCTCGGATCTGACGTAGCGCGCTCGCTTGCGCGGCCGCCGATTTTCCGAAGGAAATCGCATCTTCCATCGCGGAATAGTTCCAGTCGCCGTAGCGCCCGCTGGAGACGATCCGCGCTTCGCGTAAAAAAGGCCGAATCACCTCGAGCGCCGCGAAGTATTCGTGGTCGAAAATCACGTACGCATAGTCGATGCGCCGCGCGCGCGCGAATTCGATCTCGTCCGCGGAGTCGATCACGCCCATCTCGATCAAGCCGCGCGCGACCTTCGGCAAGAGCTCGTCGAGATTGGGCCGCGAGCGATCGGCGAGCTCGACGTAAAGCCCGGCCTTGCCTGGGGCAGCCATCGCCGGCGAAAAGTGCGAGTAACAGCCGACGCGATAAAACGGATAGCGTTCTTCGGGCACGTACGCCCAATGAAAATCTTTGCCGGCCTCGCGGCGCAGCGCGACATCGAGATAATCGAGATGCGTCGAACGCAATTTCCGCGCGGCGTGTCGCACTTCGTCCGGCGCTTCGTCGATCAAATCGAGCAGCTTGGGCAACGGGATCGAGCTCACGAGCACGTCGAAATCGACACACTCGTCGGCGAACACCAAGCGCCGCGCTCGAAGCTCGATGCGCTCCGGACTCCGGCTCAGTTCGAGCGACGGAATGCGCCGCGCCATGCCTTTCGCGAGCTCACCGATGCCGAGACGCGGATAGATGAAATTCGCATTGTAACCGAGCTCTCGGTCATTCAGCCCGACCGCACCGGCGATCACATCTTCGAGGCGCGGTAGCGGCACGAAGCGCTGGCACCAGCTGCTCGTGATCTCGCGCGGATGCACGCCCCAGAGGCGCGAGTTGTACGGGATCATGAAGTGCCGGCTGATGCCTTCGCCAAAATGGATGAGGCAGAACTCCTCGAAATTTTTCGGTTCGGACCGGTTCGAGGCGAAGTGCGCCGCGATGAAGCCTTGTACGCATTCGTAGGCGACCTTCGGCGGCAACCCGAAGGTGTTGGCTTGAAACGGATAGCGCGTATAAACGCCGTTCGACCAAATCACGCTGCGGCGCTGGACCTGCAAATGGTCGGGCCCGATCCAATCGAGCACTTCGCTGCGCAGTGCGTCCGATTTCAAGTGCAAGAGGTGACCGGTGCGATCGAAGCGGAAGCCATTGTCTTCGATCGTGATCGCGTGGCCGCCGGGTTCGCCCAGTTTTTCGAAGATTCGGTACGGCACGCCGCGCGCGCCGAGCTCGATGGCGGCGCTCATGCCGGTCAGGCCCGCGCCGAGAACGGCGACATCGATGCGTTGAGAAGCGGCGGAAGGCATGAGCCGAAAGCCGCGGGAAACTATCACTACTTTTCAGGCTTTTCAGGCAAGCCCGAGGGCTCGCTGATTTTTACGCGATTTCCCCGGACCTTCGCGACTCACGACAGCTTCAGAGCCATGATTTTTGGGGGTTCAGCGCTGACGGCGCGGCGCGCACTGGTAGCCCGATGCTCGCGCGCTAAGGGAGCGCGATTTCGCGGACGCGCGCGCGGTGCCTGAGTTTTTGCATGCCGAGGCGCAGGCGGCTGCGCGCGGTTTCGGTCGGAATACCCTGATGCTCGGCGACTTCAGCGACCTCGAGCCCGATCACGTGGTGCAGTACGACCGCGCGCTCTTGCTCCGGCGGCAACACCGCGAGCAAACCTTGGACTTGGCGGCGCGTGAAATAGGCTTCGGAAGGCAAACGTTGTTGCACATCGCCGAGCCCTTCGGAAAGCGCAAGCTCGCGCCGTTCGCGCGCGCGGGCGCGCCGCGCGTGGCTCAACCCGACGCGGACGGTGATGCTGTCGACCCATGCGCGCAGCGAGCCCTCGCCGCGATAGCTCGGCAAACTGCGTAGGACATTGAGCAACACTTTTTGCTCGAGCTCATCCAAATCCAGATGCGGCGGGAACAGCGAGCGCAGCCGGCGCCGGATCCACGGCAGCTGCGTTTGCACCAGGGCTTCGACCGAAATTCCCGCATCCGGTTCGGATCCGGACGACAGC
>DASYCL010000466.1:0-3728 GCA_036500245.1 Polyangiaceae bacterium
GCCATCCTTCTGCGTCCACGAGGTGGCGCTTGTTAGAATCATCAAAACGGAATACATGTCGGGCACCATAGAAAGCTCGGCCTACGCGAGCGAATTGTCGAATTGATGAAATGCAGTATGGAGATCGAGCCCGTGCGAGTAAATGAACCGGAGACGAATTTGAAATTCCCGCGAATGGAATCCCGCGCCCGGAGCAGCGACGCATGAACCGATTCGAAGCGTTACGTGTGTTTTGCGTGGCGGCGGAGAGCCCGAACTTCCGCGAGGCGGCCGTCCGGCTCGGCGTCTCGCCGCAGGTCATCACGCGCGTCATCAAGCAGCTCGAGGAAGAACTCGGCGAGCCGCTTTTTCACCGCAGCACGCGCGGCGTCCGAGTGACGCATTTCGGCGAGCAACTCGCGCTGAGAAGCGCGCAAGCAATCGCCGGCGTCGAGAATATTTTCTCCGCCGAGGCATCGGGCGCGAGCGACGAGCTGTCCGGTGTAGTCCGCATCGCCGCGCCGAGCGCGCTCGGGCGCCGCTTTATCGCACGCGGGCTCGCGCCTGTTCTCGCGGCGCATCCCGGTCTCACGCTGGATTTGCGTTTGTCGGAAGTGCTCGCGGATGTGGTCGACGAGCAGATCGATATCGGCGTGCGAATCGGCCCGATGCGCGACAGCCGCTTTGTCGCGCGGGCTGTATCGAAGGCCTTGCTGTATTTCGTCGCTGCGCCAGCCTTGCTCGAGCGTGTCGGGCACCCGGCGAGCAGGAGCGATTTGTTGAAGCGGCCCATCACGGCCTTGATCGACCGGAACACCGGAAGGCCGTGGCCGTGGATGTTCAGCGACGGCGATCAGATCGTTCCCGCCAACCCGGCCTTTGTGACCGACGATCCTGAAACGGAGTGCGAAGCAGTCGTCGCGGGAATCGGCATCGGGCAATTGCCCGGGCATCTTGCGTTGCCCTTGCTGCGCGAAGGGGCCTTGACGCCCCTGCTCGATCGGTTGCGTCCGCAAGCTTCCACGATGTATGTGTATCGGGCTCATCGAACGCCGGTGCCGCGTCGCGTGCAACTGGTTTTTGACGCGCTCTGCAAGATTCTCGCGGATTGTGAGGAAGCGCCCGAAATCTCGCCGCGCGCGCATTCTGCGCGGACTGCAGCACGCACCTGACCTGTCAGCACGACGCGTTTCCTGGCGAGATCGATATTTCGACGTGCAGTCTCGATGCGCCGGAGCAGGTTCCTCCGCGACGTCACACGTGGAATTCGCAGAAGGTTTCGTGGGTTCAGGTGTCGGACTCGTTGCCCGAGCACGTGGTAGTTACATGTCGCCCACGAGATAGTCGATCAGCGCGCGGGCGGCTGGGCGCGAGGCTCGGCCTGGTGGAAACACGGCATGAATATCGACCGGCTCGAGTTGCCAGTCTTCCAGCACCTGCACGAGGCGACCATCCGCAAGCTCGCTTCGGCATCCCCACAAACCAACGGTCAATATGCCGAGCCCGGCAATTGCCGCGGCCGTCGCGCCTTCGTTGACCGTCGTCGTCAGCCGTCCCTGGCCTTGGCCTTGTCCTTGTCCTTGCCCGCGCAAGACAAATTCGCGTCCGTCTTTTCGAAGCGTCCATCCCAATGAAGCCGCGCTCGACGGACCAAGCACGAACGCGTGCCCGCTCAGATCGGATGGCTCGACAGGGCGCCCCGCGCGCGCCAGATAGTCCGGCGAAGCCACCAGCATTCGCGGCGAGCGTCCGATCAGTCTCGATCTCGCGCTCGAATCCGGTAGCGCGCCAAACCGGATCGCCACGTCGACGCCGTCCGCAATCAGATCCTGCCGATCGTCCGACATCAGCAAGTCGATGTGCAACGCGGGATGCAGCGCCATGAAACGTCCGATGCGCGGAATCACCTCGCGAATGCCGAAGCTCGTCGATAACGTCACGCGCAGGCGACCACGCAGTTCCGAGGTACCGCGAGCGACAAGGTCGGCCTCTTCGAGTGCTTCGAGAATCGCTTCGACGCGCATCAGATAGTCGACGCCCGCCTCGGTCAGTTTCACCGCGCGCGTGCTTCTGACAAAGAGCGCGGTGCCCACGTCCACTTCGAGCTCGGAAATCTGCCTCGACACCGATGGCTGGCTGATGCCCAGTTCGCGCCCCGCCCTCGTAAAGCTCGACGTACGGGCGACCCGCGTGAAAAGCCGCAGCACCGATAGTTTGTCATTCATTTGAATGGCGAATAACTGAAAGTCGTTTAGCCATTCTACCCGTCATCCGGTAAATGAATCACGATGACTTCACGCCAACAACGGCGAGCAAACATGGAGTCGGAAATGAAACTGCAAGAGAAACTGGATGCCTTCAAATCGCACTTCGAGAGCAAGGTTGCGCCGCCCCACGTGGTCGCGCTCTTTCACAGAACCACGGACGAACTGATCGCCACCGGTCAGGCAGAGCGGTCGCTTAAGGTAGGCGACATCGCGCCCACGTTCACGCTCAAGACGGCCGAAGGCGAGCTTGTCTCGTCTACGGACATGCTCGAACGCGGCCCACTGATCGTCACGTTCTATCGCGGCGTCTGGTGCCCGTATTGCAATATCGATTTGCAGGCCATCGAAGAAGTGGCGAAGGAAATCCGCTCGCTCGGCGCGCAGCTCGTGTCGATCTCGATGCAGACCGGGGCGAACAGCCTGAAATCGCAACGGCAGAACAAGCTCAGCTATCCGATTCTCGTCGACGAAGGCGGCAAGACGGCTGACGCGTTTGGGATCCGGTTCCGCCTGCAGGATGAACTGATTGAAGCGTACAAGGGATTCGATGTGGATCTGCCGGTCATTAACGGCGAGTCGAGCTGGACGCTGCCGATGCCGGCTCGCTATGTGATCGCGCAGGACGGTACGGTTGCGTATGCCGAGGTCAGTCCCGACTATACGAAGCGGCCCGATCCGAGCGAACTCGTGATGGCGCTGAAGCAATTACGGCAGCCCGAAAGCATCACCTGATTCATTCGTCTCGCGGGGCAGCGCGAGGCAAGCGAGAATAGCTCGCCCGTTTGCGGGTGTAATTCTCGACTGTCTCGCGCACGGCGACTCCGTGAAAACCCCTGTTGTATTTCGGCCGCGAAAGCCCCGTTACAAGGGAAATCTCGAACTGTTAGTCCGTTGAACGTGCTCTATGATTACGCTGCCTCTTAATAGGCGGGCAGGCATTAATTACCGCGCAAAGCAGCGTTATAGCATTCGGGCAATTCAGGCGCGCGTACGGAACAGAAGGTATTGAATGTCGATTTTGCAGTTGTTCAATGGGGCGTTTTCATGAAGAACCGCAACCGAGGAGTCTGGATCGCCGGCGCGTTCTTATGGGGCCTTACGAGCGCCGCCCTCGCCGAGGTCGCTGGAACACCAGCTGAAACACCCGCAGCAAGCACTTCTTCTTCGCGCCCGAATAACGTGCGGCCGCAACGGCACGCGCACGCGGTTTCTGCCAGGGCATCGACAAAGCAGACAACCACGCAAACAGCAAAGCAACCCGAGCAGAATTACAGTGTCGCGCTGAGCCAGTATCAATTTGCGTACGGGAAGGCCAATATTCCGTTCGCGCCCCCGCCGGAAAGCGGTGAATCAAACTACGCGGGCACAACATCGGAGAGCCAGGTACTGAAGCGCAATTCGACGCAGTATGCCGCTCCTGCAACGCCGGCCTCGTCGGGCCGCCCAACCGCGCCGGACGACAACTGGCGCTTTATGGCCAAT
>DASYCL010000467.1:0-5698 GCA_036500245.1 Polyangiaceae bacterium
CGGCGCGCTACATCGGGCTCGGCGTCGGCAAATTCGGCGTCAATGGTTCGGATTTGACGAGCGGCACCGTGAGCGGCAATGTCGTCGTGCGCTGCGGCGGCAACGCGTACATGCAGCAGCAACCGGCGCTGCACATCGGCAACGGCGGTGACGGCCAAGGCGTCGGCATCGTTTCCGGCGTGACCGTGCAAAACAACACCATCAAAAACTCGCTCTACGACGCGGTCGGGTTTTCGACGAGCACGAACATCACGCTCAAAGACAACACCATCGACACGCCCGGCCTCAACGGCATCGTGATTGACCCGCAATTTTACCCAGCGCCCACCGGCTCCGCGACCATCACCGGCAACCAAGTGCTGAACCTCGGCGCGGCGCACACCGCCTACTCGAACTTGTCACAAGGTTTCATGGCCATGCTCAGCGGCAACAGCTGGCAGTGACGCACTGGGCTTTGGTGTTCAGCGCGGACGTTGCGGGTCGGAACCGGTAGCCCGGGGCGCAACGCGCGCGCTCTTCGGCACACGTTGGGTTTGGGACACTGCGCTGCGGCGGAATGTGCGTGTCGAAGCGTCCCGATGTGCCCCTCGGGGCGCCCCGGGTACTCCGCTGAAGGCGGGCCGAGTCGCTAAATTTCGGCAAATACAGCGCAAATTCGCGGGCCTTTTCTCGCGCCCCGTGCGGCCTTCGCTTTGCACGCTCGTGCCGGATTGAGCGCCCGATGGGCCCTCATCAAACAAGCGAGGAAAACGTCATGGCCGACACGAACAATGATCAGAATCGCACCGCAAGTTCGAGCTCGAAACAAGTGACCACGGCTCCGCAAGCACAATCCGGACAAACGACAGCCCGAAGTCTCGATCCGTATCGGCAGACGCCGGGAATGACGCGCGCATCGTCACCGTTTTCATTGATGCGCCGGCTGATGGGCGACATGGATCGACTGTTCGGCGGTTGGGGCACGCCGTCACTTTGGCCGAGCTTCGACGAATCGTTCGAACGCTCGTTTTGGTCGCCGCAGATCGACGTCTTCGAACGAGGCCACGAGCTCGTGGTGCACGCGGATCTGCCCGGGCTACGCCAAGAAGACGTGAAGGTGAATGTCGATCAGGGCGTGCTCACGATTTCAGGGCAACGCACGCAAGAGCAAAGCGGCAGCAAAGAAGGTGGCATGTATCACCGCGAGCGTAGCTTCGGTTCGTTCCAGCGCAGCATCGCGCTGCCGGAAGGCACGGACATCGATCACATCCGCGCCTCGTTCGAAAACGGCGTGCTCGAAGTGACCGCGCCGGTGCCGCAGCAAGCGCGCGAAAGCGGGCGCTCAATTCCAATTGGTCCGAAAGCAAGCCCGGGACCGAAACACTGATCGCAATCGGGGCCCGTCGACTGGCAATGACGACAGGTTTTGGGGTTGGAGCCCCAAAACCTGAGGGTGGGGCCCCGCTGGATTGCGCGCTTCGCGATCTTTGAAAGGGGGCACTCCAGCGAGGCGGGAGCTGCGCTCGCGACGACTTAGTGCACGACGGCGAGCGTGAAACGGCGCTTACGCGTCGTGCCGCGCGCGCCGCCGGGCAGTAGTACGAAGTGACGGCGGCGTTCGTCCGGAGTTTCGCCACCTAGGGCGCGGGGCTCGGCTTCGTGTGGCGGGTGCCCGGTCGAGCGCAGGCGTTGCACGCTGTCGCGCATGCTCTCGAGTCCGAATGAAACCATGGCGAACGCCAAATGAAACGGATTCATGACGCCCGACGTGCGCGCGTGCGCGCGGCTTTGCGAGCTGCGGACTTGCGGGCGGCGGGACCTTTCGTGCGCACGGCCTTTTGCGCGCTTTTGGAGCGTTGGCTCGGGCTCTTGCGCCCGGCCGCGGAACGCGCGTTTCGCCCGAGCGCGAGACTCGAGGCCGATTCGTGCCCTTCGCGCTTCAATGCGCCAGAGGTCGCGCGGCTTCTTCGCGGTGACGGCGCGCGCGGCGTCGCACTGTGACCTCGAGCGCGATCGCGCTGCGCAATTTTTCGGGTTCGCTCGGACGTCGTGCCGGCTTTTGGAGGCGGTACGTCGACGCCGGCGCGACGTGCCTTCGACAAGCCGATGGCGATGGCTTGCTTGGCGTTGCGCGCTCCGTGCTTGCCTTCGCGAACGTGCTCGATCTCCTCGTGCACGAACTCACCGGCTCGGGTCGACGGCGCTTTTCCTTCGGCTTTGGCGCGACGTGCGCGTTTCACGGTTCTCTCTTCCGGCATCGAGTACTCCGTTCATTTGCGCCGCCTCGGCGCGGCGGCGGAGCCAAACGCGTAGTCGAGCCAAGGGCAGCTCACTCCAAAGCGGCTCGACGGCTCTTTGAAGTGATGCAAGAAGTGCTGACGGCGGAACCAACGCCCGAAGCGGGAAGTGGGCTTGCCCGCATGCAGGTACCAGTGCACTTCGTCATAAATCACATAGCCGAGCACGAAGCCGGCGAGCGGCGCCCACATCGCGGCAGTGCCGAGCGTGGCGCGAAAAATAAGCAGCGTGATCGCGCACATGCTGAGCGATGCGCCCGCGGGCATGACCAGGCGCGATTCATCGTACGGGTAGTCGTGATGAACGCCGTGGATCAGGAATGCCGCACGCTCGGTCTTCGGCCCGATCACGGGCAAGTGGAACACGAGCCGGTGCAGCCAATACTCCGTGAGCGTCCACAGCAAGTAACCGCCGAACACGTTGAGCGCGATCGAGGCCGCGCTCTGGCCATGCCGAAAGGCAAGGCCGATCGCAATCGCGACCAGCGGCAAGTAAATGATTGCGGGCGTGAGCGGATGCGCGCGGGAGAATCGCTCGAATAAATCGGACTCGAACATGCGCGGCGAGTCCTGCTTGGCTCCCGAGATCATTGTGCGCTTCCCCGTGCAGCGGCCATGCCAAGCTGCTTGGCGTAAGAACCAGCGAATCCGGGCTCAATTAGGGTATGTCGCATAGCGGAGTACCTTAGGCCGAGGGCTCTCGGTGGCAACTTGCCTCGTTTGAGACAAAGCCGACAACGCACGATTGCCACCCTGAAAGCGGTTCAACTTCCCGGCCGAAATCGCGGCTTTGCAACCGATCATGTCCGCGATTCGGCCATGAGTTCAGTCGAGGGGCGCCACGAATTGCCGAAAAACAAGCAAATCAGCCAGCGACGCCGGCCGCGCCAATCCGGCAGGCGCCTCACCGCGCGCCGACGACCTATCCGACCCACCAGGTTTTGAATTCGCCGAAATCGATCCGGCCGTTTTTGTCGATGTCCAGCGAATCGAACGCGGCGCGCGTTTGGGCTTCGCTGTAGCCCGCGCCGAGCTCGTCCAGGAGCTGGCTGAATTCGCCGAAGTCGATGACGCCATCGCCGTCGCGGTCGTAGCCGGCGTATCGGTCCCTGAGCGCCGAGTCGTCCATATTCCAAGCTTGCTAGCACGGGCGTGCGCCTTTGCGCAGTCGCCCGTGTGCTCTACGCTCGGCCGCGGAACGCCGTGAAAGCTTCGTCCGATTCGACCTTGCTCACGCTCTCGGCCACCGACTTGAGCGGCTTCAACGAGTGCGCGCACAAGACCGTGCTCGAGTTGGCGGTTGCTTTCGGTGAGCTCGCGCGGCCCGGCGTAAACGAGATCGAACGACTGATGCTCGAAAAGCGCGGCTTCGAGCACGAAGCGCGCGTGCTCGCGCAGCTACGCGAGCGCTACCGAAGCATCGTCAAAATCGAGGCAGGTCCGGCGGAAGCATCGCGCATCGAAGCTGCGCGCGCGACCGAAAGCGCGATGGCTGAGGGCGCCGAAGTGATTGCGCAGGCCGTGCTGGCGCGGGACAAGTGGTTCGGCCGGCCCGATTTTCTGCTCAAGCAGCCCGGCAAGAGTCGTTTCGGCGCGCACCACTACGCCGTGCTCGACGCCAAACTCGCGAACGAGGCCAAGGCACGCGCGGTGCTGCAGCTGTGCGCTTACACCGAGCTACTCACCGAATTGCAGGGCACCGAACCCGAGTTTTTGTACATCGCGCCGGGCGGCGCCGCGCCGAGCGAGATCGCGCTGCGCACGGCAGACTATCTCTCTTTCTACCGTGCGACGAAGGCGCGCTTCGAGTCATTCGTCGCAAAAGGTGCGGCGCGCGAGACTTATCCGGAGCCCGTCGAGCATTGCGCGGTGTGCAGCTTTTGGAAGCGCTGCGAAGAGCGGCGCCGCGCGGACGACCATTTGTCGCTCGTCGCCGGCATCACGGCGCGGCAGCGCGATCGCTTGAGCGGCGCGCCAGTGACGACGCTGAGCGCGCTCGGCAAACTCGATCCGTCTCGCCGCGTCGATGGCATCAGCGCGGACGCGCTCGGCCGCGTGCGCGAACAAGCGCGGCTTCAGCTCCAAGCTCGCGGCGAAGCGACGCCGCGCTACGAACTGCTGCTCGACGTAGCAGCAGGTTTCGGGCTCGATCGCTTGCCGCTAGCGAAACCCGGCGATTTGTTCTTGGACTTGGAGGGCGATCCGTTCGTGCGCGGGAGCGGGCTCGATTACTTGTTCGGTTTGCTCGAGCTCGGTGAAATCGTGGACGACTTCGTGCCACGGAGCGAGCCGGGGGCGCCGCAGTATCAGGCTTTCTGGGCGACGAACCCGAGCGAAGAGAAACGCGCGTTCGAAGCGGTGATCGATCGCGTCGTGAAAGGTCGCGCCGAGTTCGCGGACTTGCACGTGTTTCATTTTGGGCATCGTGAAGCGGACGCGATTCGCAAGCTCTCTTGCCGTCACAACACGCGTGAAGCCGAAGTCGACCAACTGCTGCGTGAACACGTGTTCGTGGATTTGCTCGGCATCGTGCGACGCAGTTTGCGGGCTTCGGTCGAGCACTACACGTTGAAGCAGCTCGAAGGGCTCTACGATTTCGAGCGCCGCTCGGATTTGCGTCAGGCCGCGCGCGCGATGCAGCTGTTCGGTTGGTTTTTGGAGACCGGCGAAGGCAGCGCCGCCGAGACCGAGCTCCGCTCCGAAATTGCTCGCTACAACGAGGACGATTGCATGTCCGCGTTTCGTTTGCGCGAGTGGCTCGAAACGCAGCGCGGCGAATTCGAGCAGAAAACCGGGCGGATTCTCGGTCGCCCCGAAAAACCAAAAGCCGCGAAGCTCGAACCCGAAGAGCACGAACGAGCGCTCGTCGCCAGGCAATTGCTGGCCGGATTGCCGGATGACCCCGCGCTCGACGACCGCGAGCAAGCTGCCAAACGCCTGCTGGCGAACCTGCTCGATTGGCACTGGCGCGAAGAAAAGCAAACGTGGTGGGAACACTTTCGCGCGCGCGAATTGGCGCCCGCCGAGCGGCTCGGGGATCGCTCGGTGCTCGCCGATTTGAAATTCGTCGGCGTGGTCGGCAGCGACAAGCGCTCCAAGATTTTGCGCTACGAATTTTCAGATCAAGATCACTCGATCAAGCCGAATCGAGAATCGTTCGATCCGGATCGCGAGAAGTCCGCCGGCGCGATCCTGGAAGTGGGTGACGGCTATGTTTTACTCAAGCGCGCGAGCGAAGCCGATCATCCGCGTGCCTTGATCCCGGGCGGCCCGATCCCCACCAAGGGCCACGCATTGCGTTTGCTCGAGCTCGGCCGTGCTATCGCGAAGCAAGGTTTGGCCGTGCGCGGCGAGCTCGCCGCGGCGCGGGATCTGCTGCTACGAAATGCGCCGCGCGGGGCAAACCCCCACGAAAAAACGCT
>DASYCL010000468.1:0-6643 GCA_036500245.1 Polyangiaceae bacterium
GGAATGTGGGAAGCGACCCGGAGCAAGCTGCTGAGCCGCTCGTCCGAATCCTTCGAGCGATGTTGCACGATCAGGATCGGGAGGCGGTAGTTCGGTGGCAACGCGGAGAGCAAGCGCGTTAGCGCGTGGAGCCCGCCTGTCGACGTTCCGATCACCACCAACGCGTAACGAGGCGTCACTTGTTTCTCCGGTAGATTTTCTCGCGCGCTGACAGCGTCGAATACTCGTGCTCGTAGGCGGTAAAGCGTAAGGATTCTTTGCGACCGAGGCAGAGCACACCAAATGTCGCGAAACTCTCGGAGAAAAGCGCGAGTGCGTGGTCCTTCAACGAGCGATCGAAATAGATCAAGACGTTGCGACAGACGATCACGTTGAACTCGCTGAAGCCACGATCCATCGCCAAATTGTGTTGCGTGAAGAGCACGTTCTTCGCGAGTCGCGGCGCGAACAGCGCGCCGTCGTATTTCGCGGTGTAGTACTCGTTGAGCGATCGCTTGCCGCCGCCGAGGAAGTAGTTGGCCGTATACTCCTTCATGCGCGACAAGGAGAAGATGCCGTGGCGCGCGTGATCGAGCACGGTCGAGTCCATGTCCGTCGCATAGATTCGGCAGCGCTCGTAGAGCCCCTCTTCTTCGAGCAAGATCGACATCGCGTAGACTTCTTCGCCGGTGGAGCAGCCCGCGTGCCAAATGCGCACGGTCGGATAAGTCTTGAGCAACGGCACGACTGTCGTGCGAAACTCGAGAAAGAAAGACGGATCGCGAAACATCGCGGTCACGTTCACGGACAGGTCGTGGAGCAGCCGCTGCATCGCCGTCGGTTGATGCAATACGAGCTCGATCAGCCGCGAGATCGTGGGTACGCCCGCGCTCTCCATGTGGCGGCGAATTCGCCGGTGCAGCGACGCCGGCGAATAGGATCGAAAATCGAAGCCGTGATGGCGATAAATCGCGAGCAATAGCAGATCCATCTCGAGACGCTCGAGCTCGGACGTCACCGAGTTGAAGCGCTCCGTTCGAGCGTCGCTCGTCCACAGGTCCGAGCTTGGAACGATCGAATCCGCCATGCTCGCTCGGCATCACCCCGCCACGGTGGTCGGCGCGTACATCCATACGCGCATCAGGGAGAGCAAGCGATCCGGATCGACGGGTTTGGTGATGTAGTCGGAAGCGCCGGCTTCGAGACACTTTTCGCGATCGCCCTTCATCGCCTTGGCCGTGAGCGCCAAGATCGGCAAATTGCGATACTCGGGGATCAGGCGGATTTGCCGCATCGTCTCGTAGCCGTCCATCTCGGGCATCATTACGTCCATCAGCACGAGCGCGACGTCGGAGTGCTTCTTCAGCATCTCGATGCCGTCGCGGCCGTTCTCGGCGAATACGACCTTCATGCCTTGGCCTTCGAGCACGGTGGTGACGGCGTAAATGTTGCGCACGTCGTCATCGACGACGAGCACGGTCGCACCTTGGAACGCCGTTTCGCGACCGTGCGCGGTGTGCAACAAGCGCCGCTTGTCTTCCGGCAATTGCGCTTCGACGCGATGCAAGAACAGCGCCGTTTCGTCGAGCAAGCGCTCGGGTGAACGCACGTCCTTCAAGATGATCGACTCGGCGTACTTGCGCAGCTTGGTCTCGTCCGCCGGCGATAGATCGCGACCGGTGTAGACAATTACCGGCAAATTACGCAGATTTTCCTGCGTTTTCACCTGCTCGAGCAGCTGAAAGCCACTCGCGCCCGGCAATCCGAGATCGAGCACCATGCAATCGAAGTGCTGCTCGGCGAGGAGCTTCAGCGCCTCTTCCGCGGAACCGACCGCGGTCGACGTGACATCTCCATTGCCGATCAGCTCGACGATGCTGCTGCGCTGCACTTCGTCATCCTCGACCACGAGGAGGCTCTTCGATTTGCGCGACAGGAAGCTGAGCAAGCTGGAGAACCCTTGATCCAAAGCTTCCTTGCTGACCGGCTTCTCGGCGTAACCGAGCGCGCCCAGGCGCAAGCCATCCCGCCGACGATCGGTGCCGGAGACGATGTGCACCGGGATGTGACGCGTATCCGGGTTTTGCTTCAAGCGATCCAAGATGCTGAGCCCGTCCATCGCTGGCAAGCCGATGTCGAGCAAGATCGCGTCCGGCCGGATGCGACGCGCCAGCGAAAAGCCGGTGTCTCCGCGTAGCGAGACGATGCCCTTGAAGCCGCGTTCTCGCGCAGCTTCGAGCAGCAGCGTCGCGAACGAGACATCGTCTTCGACGATCAAAAGCACGCGGTCGCCCGGCTTGATCGATTGACGATCGTCCGGGATTTCCGCGGCGTGCGAGCCTTGGAACGTGGCCGGTTCGGCGTCGAAATCGGCTTGATCCTCTCGCTTCTCCGCGCCGGGGAGCTCGAGGCTTTGAAATTCGCGCGGTAGGTAAAGGGTAAACGTACTGCCCTTGCCCGGCACGCTCTTCACGTGAATCTCACCACCGAGTAACCGCGCGAGCTCGCGACTGATCGATAGGCCGAGACCGGTGCCGCCGTACTTGCGGCTGGTCGTGCCGTCGGCTTGCTGAAATGCTTCGAAGATCAGCTGCTGCTTGTCCGACGGAATGCCGATACCGGTGTCGGTGACGCTGAAAGCGATCACGTTTTCGGGCATCGCGCGCAACACGTCCGAGCGGAGCACGACGCCCGGCTCCGGCAGGCCGACGCGCACCGTGATCGAGCCGGTCTCGGTGAACTTGAAGGCATTGCTCAGGAGATTGCGCAGCACTTGCTGCAGGCGCTGGCCGTCCGTGCGGAACGTGTCGATCGCGGCGCGGTCGGCATCCAAGTGGAAGCCCACGTTCTTCTGCTGCGCCATCGGCCGGAACGTGCGCTCGAGGTATTCGGTGACCTCGTCGATGCGCACGTCGCTCGGATAAATTTCGATCTTTCCGGCCTCGACCTTGGACAAGTCCAAGACCTCGTTGATCAAGTTCAACAAATCGGTGCCGGCAGCCTGAATCGTCTTGGCGTATTCGACTTGTTTGTCCGTGAGTTTTCCTTCTTTGTTGTCGGACAAGAGCCGCGCGAGGATGAGCAAGCTGTTCAGCGGCGTGCGCAGCTCGTGGCTCATGTTGGCGAGGAATTCACTCTTGTAGCGCGAAGATACCGCGAGCTGCTCCGCCTTCTCCTCGATCGCGATGCGCGCCATCTCGACTTCGCGGTTCTTTTGCTCGACGGCTTTGTTTTGCTCGGCGAGCAGCGCGGCTTTCTCTTCCAGCTCTTCGTTGACCTGTTGCAGCTCTTCTTGCTGCTCTTTCAGCATTTCTTCGGACGCCTTCAGCGTCTTCGTCTGCTGCGCGAGCTCCGAGTTCGAGCGCTTCAATTCGTCTTGCTGAGACTGTAGCTCGAGCGACTGGGACTGCAGCTCTTGCGCCAGCGACTGCGACTGATTGAGCAACTCTTCCGTGCGCATATTGGCGGCGATCATGTTGAGCACGACGCCGATGCTCTCCGAGAGCTGATCCAAGAAGATGCGATGGATCGAGCTGAACGGCTCGAAGCTCGCGAGCTCGGCGACGGCGCGCACCTCGCCTTCGAACAAGATCGGCAGCACCAAGATGTTGAGCGGCGAGGACTCGCCGAGTCCAGAGTTGACTTGAATGTAGTCGATCGGCACGCGCGTGAGCAAAATCGGCTTCTTTTCCAGCGCGCACTGTCCGACCAAGCCCTCACCGCGCGTGAAGCGATTCGATACGTGCTTGCGCTCCTTGTACGCATAGCTCGAAGTGAGCCGCAGTGTCTCGTCCGAGTCGCTGATGGTGAAGAACGCGCCGTGGCTTGCGCCGACCAGCGGCGTGAGCTCGCTCATGATCAAGCGCGACACCGATTCGAGAGTCTTCTGCCCTTGCATCATCGCGCTGAATTTCGCGAGGTTCGTCTTCAGCCAATCTTGCTCGCGGTTCTTCTCCGTCGTTTCACGGAGGTTCGCGATCATTTGATTGACGCGCTCTTTCAAGGCGAGGAGTTCGCCCTGCGCTTCGACCGTGATGCTGCGAGTCAAATCGCCTTCGGTCACCGCAGTGGCCACGTCTGCGATGGCGCGCACTTGGCCGGTGAGGTTGTTCGCGAGTTGATTCACGTTGTCGGTCAAGTCGCGCCAGGTGCCGGCGGCGCCGGGCACTTTGGCCTGACCGCCGAGCTTGCCTTCGGTACCGACTTCGCGCGCCACCGTCGTCACTTGTTCGGCGAACACGCGCAGCGTGTCCGTCATGGTGTTGATCGTATCGGCGAGGGCCGCGATTTCACCTTGCGATTCCATCAGGAATTTCAGGGTCAAATCGCCGTTCGCGACCGCGGTCACGACCTTGACGATGCCGCGCACCTGCGTGGTGAGGTTACTCGCCATGCTGTTCACGCTGTCGGTCAAGTCCTTCCACGTGCCGGCAACGCCAGGCACGCGCGCCTGACCGCCGAGCTTGCCTTCGGTGCCCACTTCGCGGGCCACCGTGGTCACCTGCTCGGCGAAGATGCCGAGCGTCTCGGTCATGTCGTTGATCGTTTCGGCGAGCTCGGCGATTTCGCCCTTGGCCTCGACGACGAGTTTCTTGGACAGGTCGCCGTCGGCGACCGCGGTCACGACCTTCGCAATGCCGCGCACCTGCGTCGTGAGATTCGACGCCATACTGTTCACGTTATCGGTCAGATCTTTCCAGGTACCAGCGACGCCGGGCACGTACGCTTGCCCGCCGAGCTTGCCGTCCGTACCGACTTCACGCGCGACGCGCGTCACTTCCGCGGAGAACGAACGCAGCTGATCGACCATGGTGTTGATCGTGTTTTTCAGCTGCAAAACCTCGCCGCGCACGTCGACGGTGATCTTCTGCGAGAGGTCACCGTTGGCGACCGCGGTCGTCACGAGCGCGATGTTGCGCACCTGATCCGTGAGGTTATTCGCCATGTAATTCACGGAGTCGGTCAAATCTTTCCAAGTGCCGGCGACGCCAGGCACGACGGCTTGCACACCGAGCTTGCCTTCACCACCGACTTCGCGCGCGACGCGCGTCACTTCGCCGGAGAACGAACGCAGCTGATCGACCATAGTGTTGATCGTATTTTTCAGCTCCAGGATTTCGCCTTCGACGTCGACCGTGATCTTCTTCGACAGATCGCCGTTCGCGACTGCGGTCGTCACGAGCGCGATGTTGCGCACCTGGCCGGTCAGGTTCGAGGCCATGTAGTTCACGTTGTCGGTCAAATCTTTCCACGTGCCGGCGACACCGGGCACGTTGGCTTGGCCGCCCAAATTGCCTTCCGTCCCGACTTCTTTCGCCACGCGCGTCACTTCTGCGGCGAAGCTCCGAAGCTGCTCAACCATGGTGTTGATCGTGTTTTTCAGCTCGAGGAGTTCGCCTTTCACGTCAACCGTGATCTTCTTCGACAAATCGCCATTCGCGACTGCGGTCGTCACGAGCGCGATGTTGCGCACCTGGTCGGTCAGGTTGCCGGCCATGTAGTTCACGTTGTCGGTCAGATCCTTCCACGTGCCGGCGACCGCGGGCACGTGAGCTTGGCCGCCGAGCTTGCCTTCGGTGCCGACTTCGCGCGCCACGCGAGTCACTTCCGCGGCGAAAGTCTGAAGGCTATCGACCATCTGGTTGATCACATTTTTGATCTGCAGGATCTCGCCCTGCGTATCGACGGTGATCTTCTGCGTGAGATCGCCGTTCGCAATCGCGGTCGCGACCTTCGACACGTCGCGGAGCTGAACCGTCAGGTTACCGGCCATCGCGTTCACGCTGTCGGTGAGGCCTTTCCAGGTGCCGCTCACGCCTCGCACTTCCGCCTGCACACCGAGCTTGCCTTCGGTACCGACTTCGCGCGCCACGCGAGTCACTTCGGAAGCGAATGCATTCAGCTGATCCACCATGGTGTTCACGGTGTTTTTCAGCTCCAGAATTTCACCCTTGGTTTCGACGACCAGCTTCTTCGAAAGGTCACCGTTCGCCACCGCGGTCACGACGCCCGCGATGCCGCGCACCTGGGTGGTGAGGTTCGTGGCCATGCCGTTCACGCTGTCGGTCAAGTCTTTCCAAGTGCCGGCGACTCCGGGCACGTGCGCCTGACCACCGAGCTTGCCTTCGGTACCTACTTCGCGCGCCACGCGAGTCACTTCGTTCGCGAATGCGTTCAGCTGATCGACCATGGTGTTCACGGTCGTGCCGATGCGCAGGAACTCACCGCGGACGGGCTTGCCTTCGATTTCGAGCGCCATTTTCTGCGACAAATCGCCGGACGCGACCTGCGTGATTACACGCGCGACCTCGGTCGATGGACGCACCAAGTCGCCGATCAGCGCATTGAACGAGTCACCCGTCACCGCCCAGCCACCGCTCCAGCTGTGCGTATCGACGCGCTCGGCCATATCACCGTCGCGACCGACGACCTTGGCGACACGCGAGAACTCGCGGGTCGAAGCATCGAGCTGTTGGGCGAGCGCATTGAACGCGTCCACTACGTCACGCGACATACCGTCTTGCGTGTGTAACCGGCGCGCAAAGTCACCACGCTTGAGCGCCGCGAGTGCTTCAGTGAGCCGCAAGTGTTTGTTCTGCGCGGCTTCGCGTTTGCCATTTTTCTCGAGAGTTTTTTCAGAGCGGGGCGATGAACGTTTTGCGGG
>DASYCL010000469.1:0-5479 GCA_036500245.1 Polyangiaceae bacterium
GCCGCGATGCGCGAGCCGCGCACCGATCCGAACGGATACGGTCATGTGTTCGGCAATCCCGCGGGCGGTTTCATGTGCTTGATCTGTTTTGCGAACGGCTCACTCGCGCGCGAACAGCTGCGGACCAAACTCGGCCTGAGCTGGCCCGAATTCGAGCAGGCGATTTTGCAGCAATCGAAACCCGGCAACGCGCAAAACCTAATGCTCCCGTTCTTCATCCCGGAGATGACGCCGAAGATCCTCGAGCCGCGTGTCGAGCTGTTCGGCAGCGCGGCGTTCCGCGCGTTCGAAGACAAGGCTGCATGCGCGCGCGCGATCGTCGAAGCGCAAGCGTTGTCGATGCAAGAGCATTCGACGTGGATCGGCGAGAAGCCCAAGTCGATTCGGGTGACCGGCGGCGCGTCGCAAAATCGTGGCATTCTGCAAATCTTGGCGGACGTGTTTCAGGCTGAAATCTGCACGCTGTCCGTGGCAAATTCGTCCGCGCTGGGCGGCGCGTTGCGCGCGGCGCAAAGCGTCGAACAGTTGCCTTGGCAGGAGCTGTACGCGCGCTTCGTCGCGCCGGATCGCGGCTCGCGGATTCACGCCGCGCCCGAAGCCGCACCGGCCTATCGCGAACTCCGCGCGCAGTTCCTCGATAAATTGGCGCACTTTTGATCCGCGCTTGAGACTCGCTCGGGCTTTGCTCTACTTCGCCAGTGGCAAAACTTCGGGAACTTGCCGCGGTGGTCTTGGCTTTGTGGTGCCTTCCGGCCTGCACGGGCAAGAGTGCACCGAAAGCGGACGAGCCAGTTCGCCTCGAGGTTGGACTCGATCTCTGGAGCGGCTTCTATCCAGCGTTGCTCGCGGACGAGCTCGGCTACTTTCGCGACGCGGGCGTCGCGGTCGATATTTCGCTGCCTGAAGATACGGACCAGCTGTTGGTCGATTTTGCTGCGGGCTCGCTCGACGGCGCGGCGATCGCAGCAGGTGACGCGATCAACGTCGTCGAGGCAAATCCCGATGTGCGCATCGTGCTGTTCAGCGATTTGTCCGACGGCGCGGACATGGTGCTCGCACTCCCACCAATCCTGCGGCCGGAAGATTTGCGCGGCAAGGTCGTCGGCACCAACCTGGGCGGTTTCGGTGAACTCTTCGTGCGGCGTATGCTCGACGATCACGGCGTGCCTGCTGCCGAGGTGAGGGTCGTCAATGTGGACGCGGCACAAGCCGTCGAGCGCCTGCTCTCGGGCGAGCTTTCGGCGGTGCACACCTGGGAGCCATATGCGTCGCGCGCACGGGCGGCCGGAGCGCGCGTGCTTTACACGAGCCACGACGCTCCCGGGCTCGTGCTCGACGGGTTCGTGTTCGCAGGTGACACGCTGCGCGGGCATCCGCGCGCGGTAAAGGCCTTCGTGCGTGCTTGGTTTCGCGCCGAAGCGCATTGGCGTAACCATCGAGACGCCGACGATCAGCTGTTGCAAAAGCGACTCGGCTCGAGCGCCGCAATCGACCACGCCGGCGTTCGCTTGCTGTCCCTAGAAGAAGAGCGCGCCGTGTTCGCGCCGGGAGAAAATAGCCATTCGGCACGTTACGCGCTCTCGCAATTCGTCGACTACTTCGTCGGGCGCGGTACGCTCAGCGCCGCGCCGAACTTGGATCGCCTGCTCGATCCGGAGTTCTTGCCGGATACCCCATGAGCGCGCTGGGGAGTCATCTCGGTATCCGCGGGCGCCTGATCATTCTGGCGCTCGGCGTTGCCCTCGGCGCACTGACCGTGCTCACTCTGATCCAGGCGCGCGTTACGCGCCAGGCGCTGGTCGAGCGCGAAGGCCGGCTGCTCGCTTCGGCGGCCCAGCTCGCCGCTAACACGATCGACGACTTCATCGGTGAGAATCTCGACGACGTGCGCAGCGACGCGCACGCCCCGTCGCTTTCGCGCTTCCTTCGTTTATCCCCCGAAGCACGCGAAAAAAGTGAGGACAAGGAAGAGCTCTGCGCGCTACTCGAGCGCGGCACCCTGCGCGATTCGATTTTCATCGCGTCCTACGGACTCTTGGATTTATCCGGTCGCGACGTCTCCGACACGAACGCGCAAAATGTCGGCAAAGACGAGTCTCTGGCCGACTATTTCCAGGACGCGCTCGAAGACGGCTTACCTCACGTTTCCGGCATCGAGCCCTTCGCTCCGGGCTCGAAGCGACTCGTGCTCACCTTCAGCTCGGTCGTGCGCGACTCGGAGCTCCAAGCGGTCGGCGTTTTGCGACTCAAGTTCTACGCGCAAATCCTGCAGCGCGTGATTGCGCGCGACACGGCGCTTTTAGGCTCGGGCGCGTTCTTGCTTTTGGTGGATCGCGAGGGACGTTACATCGCGCACGGGCTCGACCCGCACGCCGCAGGCCGCAACGTCGCGAGCGATTCGCAGGAGCTCGCGCGCGGCCTGAACGAGCTCTCGCGCGCGCCGATGTTCACGACTCACCTCGACCTCAGCAGCCGCGGCGGCGGTCGCGAGCAAAAAGTCGCCGGCACCAAGATCCAGCGCCAAGAATGGCGGGTTGCGGTGGTCCGTCCGAGCGCCGCATTCATGGCACCGGTGACCGAACAACTCGAGAGCGCGGGCATGGTCGCGCTCGGCGTGGCGGCGGTCGCGATTTTGGCAGCGGTTTTCTTCGGCACGCGCGTGGCGGCGCCGATCTTGCGGCTGACCGAGAGCGCCGAACGCGTCGCGCGCGGCGACATGGACGCTCAAGCCAAGATCTCCGGTCCGCGCGAAGTTCAAGCGCTGGCCCGCGCCTTCAATTTGATGACCGGCCAAGTGCGAGAAACGCTGGAAGGCCTGTTGGTCGAAATCGGAGATCGGACGCGCGCGGAAGGCGCGGCGCGCGAGAGCGAGGAGCGCGTGCGAGCATTCGTCGAAAACGCGCTCGACGTCATTTTGGTGCTCGCCGGATCGGGCGTCGTACTCTATGCAAGTCCCTCGATCGAGCATCTGCTCGGCCGCACGCTGGCCGACGTGATCGGTAAAAATTGGTTCGACTGGATCGCGCCCGAAGATCTCGCTTCGGCCCGCGCGAAGCTCGAGCAAGCGGTGCGCGAAGACCGCCCCGTGCGCGCGCAATTGCGCTTTCTGCACGAAAATGGCCAGCAACGGCAGGTCGAAGTCGTGGGCCGCCCTGCCTTCGACGTGCGCGGCGTAGGCGGCGTGATCGTCAACGCGCGCGACGTTTCCGATCGCGTGCGCGCCGAAAGCGAGCGCGCCGAGCTCGAAGAGCGCTTGACCCAAGCGCGCAAGATGGAAGCAATCGGTCACCTCGCCGGCGGTGTCGCTCACGATTTCAACAATTTGCTCACGCCGATCATCGGTTACACCGAGCTCGTTCGCGCGAGCGTGCCGCCGAGCGATCGCATCTACAAGGATCTCGCAGTCGTACTCGAAGCTGCCGACGGCGCGCGCCAGCTGGTGCGTCAGTTGCTCGCGTTCGGTCGCAAGCAAGCGCTCGAAATCCGCGCGCTCGATCTGGGCGAACAAGTGCGGCGGATCGAGAAAGTCCTGCGCGCGATGATCCCCGAATCGATCGACGTAGTGTGGGAGTTGCCGGCCGAGCCGGTACTGATCCGCGCGGACGCGACTCAGCTCCAGCAGGTGATGCTAAATTTGGTGGTGAACGCGGCGGACGCGATGTCGAGTTCGGGCGGCCGCTTGGTCGTGAGCGTTGCGCGGCGGACTCTCGCGGAACGCGACGCAGAGCTCGATCTCGAGCGCGGCGCGTACGGCGTCCTCACCGTGACCGACTCCGGCCACGGCATGGACCCGCAAACGCGCGAGCGAGTATTCGAGCCGTTTTTCACGACCAAAGAGCGAGGTAAAGGCACCGGACTCGGGCTCGCGACCGTCTACGGTATCGTGATGCAACACCGCGGCGCGATCGCCGTTTCGAGCCAAAAGGGTCGCGGCACGACGTTCGAAGTCTATTTTCCGTGCACCAGCGAGGTCGAACCGAAGAAGGCGCACAGCGCGGCGCCGGCTTCGAACCCCGGCCACGGTGAAACGGTACTCGTCGCCGAAGACGATCCGAGCGTGAGGATGCTCGTGAAGAGCGTGCTCGAACGCAACGGTTACCGCGTGCTCGTGGCCGAAAATGGGCTCGAGGCGCTGGCGCTCGCGCGCGCCGAGCCGGGCTCGATCGAGCTCCTGCTCTCGGACGTGATCATGCCGGGCATGAACGGCCGGGCGCTGCGCGACGCGATCCGCGTCACGTTCCCGAAACTGCGCGTGCTATTCATGTCCGGCTACACTGGCGACGTGCTGAGTGGTCTCGGCGAGCTCGACCCGGACGTGTCGCTGGTCGGAAAACCATTTACGCCCGATATTCTGCTCGAAAGCGTGCGCCGCGCGCTCGCTCAAGCGCTGGTAATTTCCAGCCCATCGGCTAAGAGTCCCGGCTCATGAGCACGAGCTTTCCTCACGGTTTCGTTTGGGGTGCCGCCGCTGCCTCGTATCAAATCGAAGGCGCGGCGTACGAGGGAGACAAGGGTCTCTCCACTTGGGACATGTTTTGCAAGAAGCCGGGCATGGTTTGGAACGGACAGAGCGGGGACGTCGCGTGCGACCATGTTCATCGCTATGTCGAAGACGTCGCGCTGATGAAGCAGATCGGCTTGGGCGCGTACCGGCTCAGCATTTCTTGGCCGCGCGTCTTGCCGGAAGGCGTGGGTCGCGTCAGCGCGAGCGGGCTCGATTTCTACGATCGCTTGGTCGACGAGTTGCTCGCCGCGGGCATCGAACCTTGGGTCACACTGTTTCACTGGGACTACCCGCTCGCGCTCTATCACCGCGGCGGCTGGCTCAATCGCGACACGGTCGAGTGGTTCGCTGAGTTCGCCGATGTGATCGCGCGAAAGCTGTGCGATCGCGTCACGAATTGGATGACGCTCAACGAGCCACAGGTCTTCATCGGCGCCGGACATCACGAAGGCCGGCATGCGCCGGGCGATCGCCTGCGCTTCGACGAAGTCTTGCTCGCGGGACACCACGCGCTGCTCGCGCACGGTCGCTCGGTGCAGGCGATTCGCGCGGCCAGCACGAAGCCCGCGCGGATCGGTTTTGCGCCGGTCGGGTTGTCGAAAATCCCGGCGAGCTCGAGTGCAGAGGACATCGCGGCGGCACGACGAGCCTGCTTTGCCGTCAGCGCCGAGACTGCGTGGACCAACAGCTGGTGGATGGATCCGGTTTTCTTGGGTGCCTATCCCGAAGAGGGGTTGCGTTTTTTCGGCGCGCGAGCACCCAAGATCGCCGCCGGTGATCTCGAGCTGATCAGCCAACCCGTCGACTTTTGTGGCATCAACATTTATCAAGGGCAACACGTGCGCTCAGGCGAGCACGGGCCCGAGCCAGTGCCGCCACCGGTTGGCTATCCGATCACGGCGTTCGAGTGGCTCGTCACGCCGGACGCGATGTACTGGGGCCCGCGTATGTTCTGGGAGCGCTACAAGAAACCGA